>NZ_LSIW01000060.1:0-153959 GCF_001556435.1 Streptococcus sp. CCH5-D3 | reverse complement strand
CGAGTCCTACTGGCGGAGTATAATTCTCATTGCTAGACCTAGGTCTAGCTTTTTTGTTGTTAAGTTATTTACTTGTTAAAAGTTTAAATTTCAGATATGATAATACTATATTTTAAATTGAGAGGTATTATTATGTCAAATTTTGCATCTGCTTTTACACCTATTTCTGTTTCTTCGGCTAAGGAGAATATTGATACAGCTGAAAAATTTATTTTATTTATTGGACGTCCTTCTTGTCCATATTGTCAACTTTTTGAACCTAAATTATCAAATGTGGCACGTAATTCAAATCTTACTATTTTCTATATTAATAGCGAAAATAGTGAAGAATTAGAAGATATTCAAGCTTTACGTAAAAGATATGGTATTGCTACAGTTCCTGCTCTCTTTGTTTCAGAAAATGGAGCTGCTAAGGTTGTATGTGACTCTTCTCTTTCTGAGGATGATATTTTAGATTTTATTTCTTAGTCTTTTTGGAGGTTCTTATGTTTATTTGTAAACACGAGGTCCAGTATTATGAAACAGATCGAATGGGTATTACTCATCATTCTAATTATGTTCGATGGATGGAAGAGGCGAGAACTTTTTTTCTAAGAGAGATTGGTTGGCCTTATGAAAAAATAGAAGAGGAGGGAATTATCTCTCCTGTTACTTCAATTTCCTGTGACTATAAAGCTACTTCTACTTTTGCAGATGTAATTTCTATTGAGATTAATGTTAAAAGAGTTAAATCTGCTAAACTTACTTTTGTATACAATATGGTAAACCAAGACGGAATCCTTGTTTGTACAGCTGTTTCTGAACATAGTTTCTTGTCTAAGGACGGTGGTTTTGTCAATCTTAAAAGAGATCATTCGTCATTTTTTAATCTTTTAAAAGAGCATTCAGTTATGCAATAAAAAAGAAGAAAATCAATTTGATTTTCTTCTTTTATTCGGCAAGGAGTTTTTGATAAATAGCTAAATTTTCATCATCAAATACGTTAAATATTACTTTTTTTATTATATTTGACTCGTCAATAAAGGTTTTGACTGTTTGAATGGCGATTTTGGCAGCTTCTTGTTTTGGAAAATTGAAATCTCCAGTTGATAGACATGGTATAGCAATTGATTCAATGTTATTTTTCTCAGCTAGTGCTAATACTGAAAGATAACTTTTTGCTAAAAGATCTTCATCAATTTGTGTCGGTTGGTCTACTATTTTTGGACCTACTGTATGAATGACAAAGGCAGAAGGAAGATTGTAAGCTGGTGTGATTTTAGCCATGCCAACGGGTTCTTCATATCCTTGTTCTAAGATGAGCTCGAAACAAGCTTGGCGTAATTGAACACCTGCGTATGTATGAATAGCGTTATCTACACAATCATGAAGTGGTTTCATACATCCAAGTAAGGTTTTATTAGCTGCATTTACGATTGCATCTACTTCGAGTCTTGTAATATCACCTTTCCAGAGGTAGATTCGATCATCTTGTGGAATGGGCTGGAGCGAACTGAGTTGTACAAATCCTCTTTCCCCTTTTCTAACTTGTAGGTAAAGGTCTTGGATTGTTAAGAATTGTGTTGATGCTGCCATTGGTTTACGTGTATTAAAGAGTGCTCTGAGAAGTTTTTGTTTTTCCTCGAGTTCTTCTGGGATAATCAAATCATGTAGTTCTAGATTTTCTTTTTTGAGTTCACCTATGAGATAGGTAATCATTGCATCTTTATCCATATTTACTCATTTCTATTTTTATAGTTTTTTATTATTATACTCCCAAGACTGACTGTGGGCAAGTGATGTCTATGATAGGTAATGACTAATATTTGATAAGAATTTTTTATGTATGTGTCAAATTCTTGCAATAGCCTTTAGAATCA
Organism: Streptococcus sp. CCH5-D3; assembly: GCF_001556435.1. NCBI lineage: Bacteria > Bacillati > Bacillota > Bacilli > Lactobacillales > Streptococcaceae > Streptococcus > Streptococcus sp. CCH5-D3. Next base: position 152,100 of record NZ_LSIW01000060.1, on the reverse strand, counting down.
TATAGAATAGGTCTACAAAAGTTTTATAATGTCTAGGAGGATGATTAAATGACACAAGTAGTAACAGATGCTTCATTTGAACAAGAAACAGCTGAAGGCCTCGTTTTGATTGATTTTTGGGCAACTTGGTGTGGGCCTTGCTTGATGCAAGCACCAATTCTTGAGCAACTTTCTGAAGAAATTTCAGAAGATGAACTTAAGATTGTTAAAATTGATGTTGATGAGAACCCAGAAACAGCTCAGAAGTTTGGAATTATGTCTATTCCAACTTTACTCTTCAAAAAAGATGGTGAGGTTGTTAAGCAAGTAGCAGGTGTACATACAAAAGAACAAATTAAAGCTATCGTTGCCGAGCTTAGCTAACTAATCGTCACAGTCCCGTTTGGGGATTTTTACTTTTAGTTTATTCAAACGACGAGGAGAATCATATGTCTTATTCATTTCAAAATCCTAGTGATGAGGTTATAGAATCTTATTTAAAATCTGCAAAGACGATTGCAATTGTTGGTTTATCTCATCGCAAGGAGGCAGCATCTTATCAGGTTGCTCATTTTCTACAAGCTGCTGGTTATCGTATTATACCAGTAAATCCCAAACTAGAAGGTCAGGAGCTTCTAGGAGAGCATGTTTATGCTCATCTTAAAGATATCCCATTTTCGATTGATATTGTTGATGTATTTAGACGAAGTGAGCTTTTACCAGATGTTGCCTATGATTTTCTTGAAACGGATGCAACAGTTTTTTGGAGTCAAATTGGTCTTGAGAATGAGGAGGCTGAGACTATTCTTCGTCAAGCGAATAGACAGGATATTGTAATGAATCGTTGTACAAAGAGAGAATATATGCGACTCTTTGTTTAATAAAATGAAAAGGTGAGTGAGCTATGCTCGCTCGTTTTTGTTATAATAGAGCTATGATTGAAATTTTTGATACGCATACCCATCTTAATGTGGATAATTTTGCAGGAAAAGAACAAGAAGAAATAGATTTTGCAGCTGAACTAGGTGTTGTTAAAATAAATATTGTTGGTTTTGATAAACCAACAATAAATAAATCTTTAGCACTATCAGAGAGATATGATCAATTATATAGTACGATTGGATGGCATCCTACGGAAGCGGGGTCCTATTCTCAGGAAATTGAGGATATGATTGTATCACAATTAGATAATCCGAAAGTAGTGGCACTTGGGGAAATCGGTTTGGATTATTATTGGATGGAGGATCCTAAAGAAACTCAGATTGATGTCTTTAAGCGTCAAATATTTTTGTCAAAGGAACACAATTTACCTTTTGTTGTCCATACACGTGATGCACTTGAGGATACTTACGCTATTATTAAAGAAGTTGGTGTCGGTCCTCGTGGGGGGATTATGCACTCATACTCAGGATCCCTAGAAATGGCTCAAAAATTTGTTGATCTTGGAATGATGATTTCGTTTTCAGGTGTTGTAACTTTTAAGAAGGCTTTGGATGTCCAAGAAGCTGCTCAGAAGTTACCTTTAGATAAGATTCTGGTTGAAACGGATGCACCGTATTTGGCACCCGTTCCCAAACGTGGTCGCGAGAATCGTACAGGCTATACGCGTTACGTAGTAGATAAGATTGCTGAGCTTCGTGGTTTAACAAGTGCAGAGGTTGCTAGGGCTACCTATGATAATGCGATGAGGATTTTTGGGCTGGATGAATAAAATAAAAATTCAAGAAGTCATCGTGGTAGAAGGTAAGGATGATACGGCAAATTTGAGACGTTTTTATGAGGTGGATACCTATGAGACTAGAGGCTCTGCTATCAATGAAGACGACTTAGAGCGTATTGATAAGCTTAATGACTTACGCGGAGTGATTGTTTTTACTGATCCAGACTATAATGGTGAACGTATCCGTAAAATCATCATGGAAGCTGTTCCGACAGCAAAGCATGCTTTTTTAAACCGTGGGGAAGCAACACCAAAATCTAAGACTAAAGGTCGTTCATTGGGTGTTGAGCATGCGAGTTTTGAGGATCTTCAAAAGGCCTTATCTGGAGTTCTAGGTAGTTACGATGATGATAATCAGTTTGATATTAGTAAATCAAATCTTATGAAGTTAGGACTACTAATGGGAGCAGATAGTCGAAAGCGTCGAGAATATTTGGGCGAGGCGCTTCGTATTGGTTATTGCAATGGAAAGCAGCTTCTAAAACGTTTGGAATTGTTTGGAATTACTCTAGAGGAGCTAGAAGAGGCTATGTCAAATTATTAGACTACCAGTAATCTTAAAATCAAATCGCTATTAAGTAGTTTATTATAGAGGTTGGGATAATTAAGAATTTGGACTTGTTTTGTGTCCAAATATAAAAATCGTGAAATTAATAAGAAAAGAGAATAAATGAGAATTGCAGATTATAGCGTGACCAAGGCTGTCCTTGAGCGCCATGGCTTTACCTTTAAGAAGTCTTTCGGACAGAACTTCTTAACAGATACAAATATTTTACAAAAAATAGTTGATACGGCAGAGATTGATAAAAATGTCAATGTGATTGAAATTGGACCTGGTATCGGAGCATTAACAGAATTCTTGGCTGAAAATGCTGCGGAAGTTATGGCTTTTGAAATTGATGATCGATTGGTTCCGATTTTGGAGGATACATTACGTGATCATGATAATGTTAACGTGATTAATGAAGATGTTCTCAAGGCAGATTTACAGACACGGGTAAAAGAATTTAAAAATCCAGAACTACCAATTAAGGTCGTAGCCAATTTGCCATATTATATTACGACGCCAATCTTGATGCATTTGATTGAGAGTAAGATTCCTTTTGCAGAATTTGTCGTTATGATGCAAAAAGAAGTCGCTGACCGCATTTCTGCAGAGCCTAATAGCAAGGCTTATGGTTCTCTATCAATTGCCGTTCAGTATTATATGACTGCTAAAGTGGCATTCATTGTCCCTCGTACAGTCTTTGTACCAGCCCCTAATGTTGACTCAGCCATTTTGAAGATGACGCGTCGTGAACAACCGTTGGTTGAAGTTAAAGATGAGGATTTCCTTTTCCGAGTGGCTAAGGCTAGCTTTGTCCATCGTCGTAAGACATTGTGGAATAATTTAACAAATCATTTTGGTAAATCTGAAGAAGTAAAATCCAAACTTGAGAAGGCTTTGGAAATTGCAGATATAAAACCTTCTATTCGTGGAGAGGCTTTATCTATTTCTGATTTTGCATACTTATCAGATGCTTTGAGAGAAGCAGGCCTATAATTCAAAAATCCCACTGAATCTCAGTGGGATTTTTAGCTATGCGGAGAAAGGGATTTGAACCCTCACGCTTGAAAAAGCACATGCGCCTGAAGCATGCGTGTCTGCCATTCCACCACCTCCTCAGATGATATGCCTATTATACTTCAATCTATTGAAAATGCAAGGAGGTCCATGGGAAATGGAAGATCAGTTTTTTTGTTCCAGAAAAGCTTTCTAATTTGTGATATAATAGGGCTATTAAACGAATGAGGAGTTCACTTGCAAGGAAGAATTATCAAAGCACTGGCAGGTTTCTATTATGTAGAGCATGATGGTGTTGTATACCAGACGCGTGCACGAGGAAATTTTAGAAAAAAAGGACAAACACCTTATGTTGGAGATTTTGTTGAATTTTCAGCAGAGGAAAATTCAGAAGGTTATATCCTAAAAATTGGTCAACGAATCAATAGTTTAGTGCGTCCACCCATTGTCAATATAGATCAGGCTGTGGTTATTATGTCTGCTAAGGAACCGGATTTTAACAGTAATCTTTTGGACCGTTTTTTGGTTTTACTAGAGCATAAAAATATAAAGCCTGTAATCTATATTTCTAAGATGGACTTGGTTGAAGATGATTCAGAAATGAAAGCCATTCAAAAACAGTATCAAAAAATTGGTTTTGATTTTATCTTCAGTTTGGAAGAACTATTGCCGCTCTTGACTGATAAAATAACAGTCTTTATGGGACAGACGGGTGTTGGAAAATCAACCTTGTTGAACCGTATTGCCCCAGAGTTGAAGTTGGAAACAGGTGAGATTTCAGACAGTCTAGGTCGTGGACGTCATACTACAAGGGCTGTAAGTCTTTATGACGTTCATGGTGGGAAGATTGCTGACACACCAGGATTCTCTTCGCTAGATTATGAAGTGGATAATGCAGAGGACTTGAGTGAAGCTTTTCCGGAAATCCGTCAAGCTAGTCATGGCTGTAAATTCCGTTCTTGTACTCATACCCATGAGCCTTCTTGTGCTGTTAAGGATGAGGTTGAAAATGGCCAAATCTGGCAAGTCCGTTATGATAATTACCTTCAATTCTTAAGTGAAATTGAAAATCGTCGTGAAACATATAAAAAAACTGTAAAAAGAAAGTAGGTCTCTCATGTCATATAAAATTGCTCCTTCTATCCTAGCTGCTGATTACGCTAATTTTGCTTCAGAACTAGCTCGTATTGATGCATCAGGTGCGGAATATGTTCACATTGATATTATGGATGGTCAATTTGTTCCTAATATCAGTTGGGGAGCAGATGTGGTTGCTAGCATGCGTAAACACAGCAAGTTAGTTTTTGACTGCCACCTTATGGTTGTTAATCCTGAGCGTTATGTGGATGCCTATGCACAAGCTGGTGCAGATATCATGACCATTCATGTTGAAGCCACTAAGCATATCCATGGTGCCCTCCAGAAAATCAAAGCTGCTGGTATGAAAGCAGGTGTTGTGATTAATCCTGGAACCCCAGTTGAGGCACTTATTCCTGTACTTGATTTAGTGGATCAAGTACTTATCATGACTGTAAATCCAGGTTTTGGTGGTCAGGCGTTCATTCCAGAAATGATGTCTAAAGTAGAGCGTGTTGTGGAGCTTCGTGAAAAAGGTGGCTATTCATTCGATATTGAAGTTGATGGTGGTGTAGATAACAACACTATTGCAGCATGTGCCAAGGCGGGGGCTAATGTTTTTGTAGCGGGCTCTTACCTCTTCAAAAATCCTGATTTGACAGCGCAAGTTCAAACGCTTCGTGATGCTATCGATGCCTAAAATAGCTTTATTTGTCGGTGGTGAGCTAGAGTGGTTCACTACCGATTTTGATTATTTTGTTGGGGTGGATCGCGCATGCTTACGTTTGTTGGAGTTAGGTTTACCTATTGATTTGGCTGTCGGAGACTTTGATTCAGTATCTCGGTCAGAGTTAAAGATGATTCAATCAGCTGCCAAAGATTGTATGATTGCTCCAGCTGAAAAGGATGATACGGATACAGAGTTAGCCTTAAAAATTATATTTCAGTTATATCCTGAGGCGGAAGTAACTATTTTCGGTGCTTTTGGTGGCAGAATTGATCATATGTTATCAAATATATTTTTGGTCAGCGATCCTGAATTAGCTCCTTTTATGAGGCGTATCTGTTTGCGAGATAAGCAAAATAAGATTACTTATTATCCAGAAGGAAGTCATAAAGTTTTACCAGAACCCGGAATGACATATGTTTCTTTTTTACATGAAGGTGATGGAGAACTGACGATTTTGGGAGCAAAATACGAATTAACTAGTATGAATTATTTCCAGAAGAAAATCTATTCTAGCAATGAATTCGTTGATGGTCCGATTCAAGTGCTTGTGCCAAATGGATATGTGATTGTCATCCAGACTAAAGATAGGAGTTAGTATGATCTATCTACTTTCACTTTTAACTTTATTAAGCTTGGGGATTCTTATTGTTCTTTTCTTGAAGAATATGGAGTTAAAAGAACAGATTAATAAGAGTTTGGAAGAAAATGCAGATAATCTTTCAGATCAAGTTTCGTTTCAATTGGAAAGTTTTGCTAAGACAAACCAACTGGAAACAACAAAGCAATTGAATCAATTGCAGATGGAACTATATCAACAGTTGACAGATATCCGAGAGGTTTTACATCAAAATTTGTCTGATAATCGAGACCGTTCTGACCAACGTCTTGAGCAAATAAACCAAAGCTTAACCAAAGCTGTTAAAGATATGCAGGATTCCAATGAGAAACGTTTGGAACAAATGCGTCAGACAGTTGAAGAGAAACTTGAGCAAACCTTACAAACACGTTTACAAGCCTCTTTTGAGACGGTTTCAAGACAATTAGAGTCGGTTAACCAGGGCTTGGGGGAAATGAAAAATGTAGCCAAGGATGTTGGAAGTCTTAACAAGGTCCTTTCAAATACAAAAACACGAGGTATTTTGGGAGAGCTTCAATTAGGGCAAATTATTGAAGACATATTGACTGTTAATCAGTACGAGCGAGAATTTCCTACGGTATCAGGTTCAAGTGAACGAGTTGAATATGCAATCAAAATGCCAGGAAACCATAAAGATGAATATATCTACCTTCCCATTGATTCTAAGTTTCCTTTGGAAGATTACTATCGTCTGGAAGATGCTTATGAGTCTGGTAATAAAGAGGAGATTGAGAATCACCGTAAGTCACTTCTGACTAGTATTAAGCGATTTGCAAAGAATATTAACAAGAAGTATCTTAACCCACCTGAAACTACAAATTTTGGTATATTATTTTTACCGACGGAAGGACTTTATGCTGAGGTAGTACGTCAACCGGCCTTCTTTGACGCCCTTCGTCGCGAGGAGAATATTGTTATCGCAGGTCCGTCAACCTTATCAGCACTCTTGAATTCATTGTCTGTAGGATTTAGAACTTTGAATATTCAAAAGAATGCGGATGATATTAGTAAGATTTTAGGCAACGTCAAACTAGAGTTTGGCAGGTTTGGAGATATGTTAGCTAAAGCTCAGAAACAATTGAATACAGCAAGTAAAACCGTCGATAGTCTTCTTAACACAAGGAGTAGGGCAATTGTTAGAGCTCTTGATACAATTGAAACCTATCAAGACAGTGCGACACAAAGTTTGTTGGATTTACCACGATTAGAAAACGAGGACAAGCATGAAGATTAATCAAATGAAAAAAGACGAGTATTTTGAAGGTTTTTATCTGATTAAGCGTGCAGAGGTACGTAAGACAAGAGCAGGAAAGGATTACATTGCCTTTACATTCCAGGATGATACTGGAGAGATTTCAGGCAACCTATGGGATGCTCAACCTTATAATGTCGAAGAATTTACCGCAGGTAAAGTAGTGCATATGGAGGGACGTCGAGAGGTTTATAATAATACTCCTCAGGTAAACCAAATTACCTTACGCTTGCCTACATTTGGTGAGCCAAATGATCCAGCTGATTTCAAAGAGAAACCACCAGTAAATCCTTCCGAAGTACGCGAATACCTAGAGCAAATGATTTTCAAGATTGAGGAAGCAACTTGGCAGCGTGTTGTTCGTGCCCTTTATCGAAAGTATAATAAAGAGTTTTTCACTTTTCCAGCTGCTAAAACAAATCATCATGCCTTTGAAAGTGGACTAGCCTATCATACAGCTACTATGGTTCGCTTAGCGGACAGCATTGGAGATATTTATCCAGAGCTCAATAAGAGTCTACTCTTTGCCGGAATTATGCTTCATGATTTAGCTAAGGTTATTGAACTTACTGGTCCTGAAAATACTGAGTATACGGTTCGTGGAAACTTGATTGGTCATATTGCTTTGATTGATGAAGAAATCACTAAGGTGCTCATGGAGCTCAATATTGATGATACGCGTGAGGATGTCGTTGTTTTGCGTCATGTTATTCTCAGCCACCACGGACAACTAGAGTATGGTAGCCCAGTGCGACCTCGTATTATGGAAGCAGAAATTATTCATATGATTGATAATCTTGATGCCAGTATGATGATGATGACGACAGCCCTTAACCTAGTAGGTCCAGGAGAAATGACAAATCGTCTCTTTGCTATGGATAATCGTTCTTTCTACAAGCCAAAATTTGATTAAAATCGAAATTAAGCGAGCATTTCATATGAAAATGTTCGTTTTTTGCTGTATTATGGTATAATAGTTAAAAAGTACAGAAAATATAGGTAACATATGAAATTAAAACGAAGTGAGCGCATGGTAGTGATTTCAAACTACCTGATTAATAATCCTTATCAATTGACAAGCCTCAACACCTTTGCAGAACGTTATGAAGCTGCAAAGTCTTCAATCTCAGAAGATGTTGCTATCATTAAAAAAGCTTTTGAGGAAAGTCAAATAGGAGAAATCGAAACAGTAACGGGTGCATCTGGTGGCGTTATGTTTACACCAACTATTTCTGATGAAGATGCAAGAAGTCTGGTTGAAGATCTTTGTAAACGTCTTTCCGAGAGTGATCGTATCTTACCAGGTGGTTATCTCTACCTATCTGATTTACTGAGTACACCGTCTATTTTGAAAAATGTTGGTCGTATCATTGCCAGTGCCTTTAAAGGGCAAAAAATTGATGCCGTTATGACAGTTGCAACTAAAGGAGTTCCTTTAGCAAATGCAGTAGCAGATGTCTTGAACATTCCATTTGTTATCGTTCGTCGTGACTTGAAAATTACAGAAGGTTCAACCGTATCGGTAAACTATGTTAGTGGTTCAAGTGATCGTATTGAAAAGATGTTCCTTTCAAAACGTAGTTTGAAACCAAATAGCCGCGTCCTTATTGTTGATGATTTTCTTAAAGGTGGTGGTACCATTACGGGTATGATTAGCTTGCTTTCAGAATTTGATAGTGAGTTAGTAGGTGTAGCTGTATTCGCAGAAAATGCTAAAGGTGACCGTGATATCCATGAATATAAATCCCTACTTACTGTTTCTGACATTGATGTAAAAGCACAGAAGGTAGAAGTTGAAGTCGGTAATATTTTTGACAAATAATTAATCTACGATAGTATTCCTAATTTAACGATTAGGAATTTTTCTTTTTAACAAGAAAGTCTTGACAATAATTATCAAAAAATGATACTATATTAGACGGTACTTTTTACTTTTGGTCTCTCAAAAGTGTACAGAGACGTGCTGACATAAGTTGCAAAAGTACACACAGATATGGGCTGTCACCAAGTGCCATATCAACCAAAAATAAAAAAACACAGGAGAATGTAGATGCCTACAATTAACCAATTGGTTCGTAAACCACGTCAATCAAAAGTTGTAAAATCTAAATCACCAGCTTTGAACGTTGGTTACAACAGCCACAAAAAAGTTCAAACTAACGTATCTTCACCACAAAAACGTGGTGTTGCAACACGTGTTGGAACAATGACACCTAAGAAACCTAACTCAGCCCTTCGTAAATTCGCTCGTGTACGTTTGAGCAACCTTATCGAAGTTACTGCTTACATCCCAGGTATCGGACACAACCTCCAAGAACACAGCGTTGTTCTTATCCGTGGTGGACGTGTAAAAGACCTTCCAGGGGTACGTTACCACATCGTCCGTGGTGCACTTGATACTGCAGGTGTAGCTGATCGTAAACAAAGCCGTTCTAAATACGGTGCTAAACGTCCTAAAGGATAAGAAGGGAGATAAGATAAAATGAGTCGTAAAAATAGAGCGCCTAAACGCGAAGTATTGGCAGATCCATTGTACAATTCAAAAATCGTTACACGTCTTATCAACCGTGTAATGCTTGACGGTAAACGTGGTACTGCTGCAACAATCGTATACGATGCTTTCGAGCAAATCAAAGAAGCAACTGGAAACGATGCTCTTGAAGTATTTGAAACAGCTATGGACAACATCATGCCTGTACTTGAAGTACGTGCACGTCGTGTCGGTGGTTCAAACTACCAAGTCCCAGTTGAAGTTCGTCCAGAACGTCGTACAACTCTTGGTCTTCGTTGGTTGGTTAACGCATCACGTGCGCGTGGTGAACACACTATGAAAGATCGTCTTGCAAAAGAAATCATGGATGCTGCAAACAACACTGGTGCATCAGTTAAGAAACGTGAAGATACTCACAAAATGGCTGAAGCAAACCGTGCCTTTGCACACTTCCGCTGGTAATCATAAGTTTCAAGCTGAATTACAGTCATATATTCATAAGCTAAGATTATGGATTTGTAATAGGCTGACTCTGAATTCAAATAATATTATTCATATCATTTGAAAACCAGTTAAATATTAGTGAAAAAACGGGTAGGTCCTGCCTATCCGTTTTTTGACAATAATGTTATAATAAATAAGTAAACTAAAATATTTATAGGAGAATAAACCTAATGGCACGCGAATTTTCACTTGCAAAAACTCGTAATATCGGTATCATGGCCCACGTCGATGCCGGTAAAACAACTACAACAGAGCGTATCCTTTACTACACTGGTAAAATCCACAAAATCGGTGAAACTCACGAAGGTGCATCACAAATGGACTGGATGGAGCAAGAACAAGAGCGTGGTATCACAATCACATCTGCCGCTACAACAGCACAATGGGATGGTCACCGCGTTAACATCATCGATACACCAGGACACGTGGACTTCACAATCGAAGTACAACGTTCACTCCGTGTATTGGATGGTGCCGTAACCGTTCTTGACTCACAATCAGGTGTAGAACCTCAAACTGAAACAGTTTGGCGTCAAGCAACTGAGTATGGTGTTCCACGTATCGTATTTGCCAACAAAATGGATAAAATCGGTGCAGACTTCCTTTACTCAGTAAGCACACTTCACGATCGTCTTCAAGCAAACGCACACCCAATCCAATTGCCAATCGGTGCTGAAGATGATTTCCGTGGTATCATTGACTTGATTAAAATGAAAGCTGAAATCTATACTAATGACCTTGGTACAGATATTCTTGAAGAAGATATTCCAGCTGATTACGTTGATCAAGCAAACGAATACCGTGAAAAATTGATCGAAGCAGTTGCTGAAACTGACGAAGATTTGATGATGAAATACCTTGAAGGTGAAGAAATCACTAACGAGGAATTGAAAGCAGCTATCCGTCGTGCAACAATCAACGTTGAATTCTTCCCAGTTCTTTGTGGTTCTGCCTTCAAGAACAAAGGTGTTCAATTGATGCTTGATGCGGTTATCGATTACCTTCCAAGCCCACTTGATATCCCTGCAATCAAAGGTATCAACCCAGATACAGACGAAGAAGAAACTCGTCCAGCATCTGATGATGAGCCATTTGCAGCTCTTGCCTTCAAGATTATGACTGACCCATTTGTAGGTCGTTTGACATTTATCCGTGTTTACTCAGGTATCCTTCAATCAGGTTCATATGTAATGAACACATCTAAAGGTAAACGTGAACGTATCGGACGTATCCTTCAAATGCACGCTAACAGCCGTCAAGAAATTGAACAAGTATACGCTGGTGATATCGCTGCTGCTATCGGTTTGAAAGATACTACAACTGGTGACTCATTGACTGATGAAAAAGCTAAAGTTATTCTTGAGTCAATCGAAGTTCCAGAACCAGTTATCCAATTGATGGTTGAGCCTAAGACTAAAGCTGACCAAGATAAGATGGGTATCGGTCTTCAAAAACTTGCTGAAGAAGATCCAACATTCCGTGTTGAAACTAACCCTGAAACTGGTGAAACAGTTATCTCTGGTATGGGTGAACTTCACCTTGATGTCCTTGTTGACCGTTTGAAACGTGAACACAAAGTTGAAGCAAACGTTGGTGCTCCACAAGTATCTTACCGTGAAACATTCCGTGCTGGAACACAAGCACGTGGATTCTTCAAACGTCAATCTGGTGGTAAAGGTCAGTTTGGTGATGTTTGGATTGAATTTACTCCAAACGAAGAAGGTAAAGGATTCGAATTCGAAAATGCTATCGTCGGTGGTGTGGTTCCACGTGAATTCATCCCTGCAGTAGAAAAAGGATTGGAAGAATCTATGGCTAACGGTGTCCTTGCTGGATACCCAATGGTTGACATCAAAGCTAAGCTTTACGATGGTTCATACCACGATGTCGATTCATCTGAAACTGCCTTCAAGATCGCTGCGTCTCTTGCACTTAAAGAAGCTGCTAAGACTGCACAACCAACTATCCTTGAACCAATGATGCTTGTAACAATCACTGTTCCTGAAGAAAACCTTGGTGATGTTATGGGTCACGTTACAGCTCGTCGTGGACGTGTTGATGGTATGGAAGCACACGGTAACAGCCAAATCGTTCGTGCATATGTTCCACTTGCTGAAATGTTCGGTTATGCAACAACACTTCGTTCTGCAACTCAAGGTCGTGGTACATTCATGATGGTATTTGACCACTATGAAGATGTTCCTAAATCAGTTCAAGAAGAAATCATCAAGAAAAATTCTGGTGAAGCTTAATTAGAACTTATAAAGTTAAGGTACTTATGAAAGTAAGTGCCTTTTCTATTTGCAATTTTTTGAAAAAAATTATATAATATGACTGTTGAAAGGTTGAATTGAAAGCGTTCAAGTTAATCTTTTCACAATAGGGAGAGCTTGCTCTCAAAATTATATTTATTTGATTTTCATAAGGAGGAAATCACTAATGGTAGTTAAAGTTGGTATTAACGGTTTCGGTCGTATCGGTCGTCTTGCTTTCCGTCGTATCCAAAACGTAGAAGGTGTTGAAGTTACACGCATCAACGACCTTACAGATCCAGTTATGCTTGCACACTTGTTGAAATACGACACAACTCAAGGTCGTTTCGACGGTACTGTTGAAGTTAAAGATGGTGGATTTGAAGTTAACGGTAAATTCGTTAAAGTTTCTGCTGAACGTGACCCAGAACAAATTGACTGGGCTAACGACGGTGTAGAAATCGTTCTTGAAGCAACTGGTTTCTTTGCTACTAAAGCAGCTGCTGAAAAACACTTGCATGCTGGTGGTGCTAAGAAAGTTGTTATCACTGCTCCTGGTGGATCAGATGTTAAAACAGTCGTATTTAACACTAACCACGATATTCTTGATGGTACTGAAACAGTTATCTCAGGTGCTTCATGTACTACAAACTGTTTGGCTCCAATGGCTAAAGCTCTTCATGACAACTTCGGTATCGTTGAAGGTTTGATGACTACTATCCACGGTTACACTGGTGACCAAATGGTTCTTGACGGACCACACCGTAAAGGTGACCTTCGCCGTGCTCGTGCTGCTGCAGCTAACATCGTTCCTAACTCAACTGGTGCTGCTAAAGCAATCGGTTTGGTTATCCCTGAATTGAACGGTAAATTGGACGGAGCTGCTCAACGTGTTCCTGTTCCAACTGGTTCAGTAACTGAATTGGTAGCAGTTCTTGACAAGAACGTTACTGTTGATGAAGTAAACGCAGCTATGAAAGAAGCTTCTAACGAATCATACGGATACACTGAAGATCCAATCGTATCTTCTGATATCGTAGGTATGTCATTCGGTTCATTGTTTGACGCAACTCAAACTAAAGTTCTTGACGTTGACGGTAAACAATTGGTTAAAGTTGTTTCATGGTATGACAACGAAATGTCTTACACTTCACAACTTGTTCGTACTCTTGAATACTTCGCAAAAATTGCTAAATAATTCAATTGTATAAAAAGAAGAGCTTCGGCTCTTTTTTTATTTCTCAAAATAATAAAACAGCCGTATAAATTGGCTGTTATAATCTCAGTAGTATTGTGATTTATGAATAAGCTAGAAGGCATTCCAAATAAGTAGAAAGAGCATGACACAACCCCAGGCGTTTTTATTATGTTTTTGTATGGCTAGCATACCATAAATAAGTATAAAAACGGTAAGTGATTCAAATAGGGTATAGATATCAAAACCAATAATTCCATGGATAAGGAGGCAAAAAATCGCACAAGTTATTGCCCCACTATCTAACCAAGTGTAAGGAGATGGAAAACGTATGCGTATCTTTTCAGCGATGACTACATAGTTAAATCCTTCCCAGAATCCCCAAATAAGACAGATGAATAGGTATGCCAGGATATTACTAGGAAATGATTGTCTCATTACTTCTTTTGTTAATTGTATTGATTGAAGAGGTAGATAGGAATGAATCTGATGAGTAAGTCCTTTAAATATGATAAGTGGTAAGGCTATAAGAGGAGATTGAAAAAGGGTGGTAACTAGATTTTTGGTGATTAATCCAAAGTGTCTGAAAGATTCTTTACGATAAAGCATAACAGTACCGGTTCCCAAGCCTGCAATGGTAAATTGACAACTAGCTAATAAGATTAATCGAAGCCATAGCGGTACTGAGGTTTGGGTAGTGTAGGAAAAAAGAGTTGCTTTAAAAGTAAGAAAGAGGAGAAGAGGAACAAGGGTAAGAATGAGGATTACATTTAGATCATAGTCAGCTTGTTTCTGACTCTCGTTTAGTTGTTTTTTCATAGCTTTTCTACCTTTCTATTTTGATTATATGATAAATGTATTATACTGACAATAAGCTAGAAATCCTTCTGATTTTGCTATCTCTTTTATGCATTTTGTGATATAATGAAAACGTATTAAAAAATTAAGGAGTCTGATCAAATGGCTAAATTGACTGTTAAAGATGTTGACTTGAAAGGGAAAAAAGTTCTCGTTCGTGTTGACTTCAACGTACCTGTAAAAGATGGTGTGATCACTAACGATAACCGTATCACTGCTGCTCTTCCAACTATCAAGTACATTCTTGAACAAGGTGGACGCGCAATCCTCTTCTCTCACCTTGGACGTGTAAAAGAAGAAGCTGATAAGGAAGGTAAATCACTTGCTCCTGTAGCTGCTGACTTGGCTACTAAATTGGGTCAAGACGTTAAATTTATCCCAGGCGTTACACGTGGTGCTGAATTGGAAGCAGCTGTCAACGCTCTTGAAGATGGACAAGTTCTCTTGGTTGAAAACACTCGTTTTGAAGATGTTGATGGCAAGAAAGAATCTAAAAATGATCCTGAACTTGGTAAATACTGGGCATCACTTGGAGATGGTATCTTCGTAAACGATGCATTCGGTACAGCTCACCGTGCACACGCATCTAACGTTGGTATCTCAGCAAACGTTGATAAAGCTGTTGCTGGTTTCCTTCTTGAAAACGAAATTGCTTACATCAAAGAAGCAGTTGAAACTCCAGAACGTCCATTCGTAGCTATCCTTGGTGGTTCTAAAGTATCTGATAAGATTGGTGTTATCGAAAACCTTCTTGCAAAAGCTGATAAAGTTCTTATCGGTGGTGGTATGACTTACACATTCTACAAAGCACAAGGTATCGAAATCGGTAACTCACTTGTAGAAGAAGATAAACTTGATGTTGCTAAAGCTCTTCTTGAAAAATCAAATGGTAAATTGATCTTGCCAGTTGACTCAAAAGAAGCTAATGCATTTGCTGACTACACTGAAGTGAAAGACACTGAAGGTGAAGCAGTAGACCCAGGTTTCCTTGGTTTGGATATTGGTCCTAAATCAATTGCTGAATTCGATAAAGCCTTGACTGGTGCGAAAACAGTTGTATGGAATGGTCCTATGGGTGTATTTGAAAACCCTGACTTCCAAGCTGGTACAATCGGTGTGATGGACGCTATCGTGAAACAACCAGGCGTTAAATCAATCATCGGTGGTGGTGACTCAGCTGCTGCTGCGATCAACCTTGGACGTGCAGATAAATTCTCATGGATCTCTACTGGTGGTGGTGCTTCTATGGAACTTCTTGAAGGTAAAGAACTTCCAGGATTGGCTGCACTTACTGATAAATAAGTCTATTAGGATGAAAAGAGTTGGGGAACCAACTCTTTTTTGTGTTATCTCATTGCGTATTTGTTTGATAGAGGCTAAAACTATTATTGGGAAGTAAATTTCTCTCAAAAAATTGCGATTATTAGTTTGAACTTTGCGGCATAATACTGTAGAAGTAGCCAAAAGTTTCATAATCATGTTAAAATAGTAAAATGGGATTGAAATTTGAACCGAAAAAATTTAAATTTGGTATGCGTACACTTAAGACGGGGATTGCTGTCTTTCTAGTTTTAGGTCTTTTTTCTGCTTTAGGCTGGGAAGGGCTTCAGATTGGTTGTTTGACAGCAGTCTTTAGTCTTCGAGAAAACTTTGATAGAAGTATTCAGTTTGGTAAATCACGTATTTTTGCGAATACGGTTGGAGGGCTTTTGTCGCTATTATTTTATTTTGTGAATATGTGGTTTAATCATTCAGTTTGGGTGACTTTGCTATTGGTTCCAATTTTGACCATGCTGACGATTGTCATTAATGTGTCTTTTAATAATGCATCTGGTGTTATTGGAGGGGTGGCTGCACTTCTGATTATTACCTTGTCTATTCCACCTGATAATACCTTCACTTATGTTATTGCTCGAGTCTTTGAAACTTTCTGTGGAGTCTTTATAGCAATCCTTGTCAATTATGATTATGATTGGTTACTTAAACACTTAAAATAAGAATGATAGGGTTCTATTGAACTCTATTTTTTATGTTTTTTTGATAAAATCCTTAAATTAGAGCGAATACACAATATAATGTTCGGGAATTGCTCATTGTGTAAGAAAAAGTAACATAAACTGTTGACATGTAGAAATATTCAGAATATAATTGTTAGGAAAGGAGGATGATCATGGCAAGAGAGAAAGAATTAAGGCGTTCTCTAGCTGTTTTTCCGATTGGAACAGTTATGAAATTGACGGATTTAACTGCTCGTCAAATTCGTTACTATGAAGATCAAGGTTTAATTCAACCTGAACGTACAGCTGGAAATCGTCGTATGTACTCATTAAATGATATGGATCGTTTATTGGAAATCAAAGATTTTTTGGATGATGGTTACAATATTGCAGCGATTAAGCATGAGTACGAAGAGCGTGAAGTTCGTGCCCAACAAAAACAAGCGGCTTTAACAGATGCGGACGTTCGACGTATCTTGCATGATGAACTCCTTCAGCAAGGCCGTTTTACGACCCCGTCACAACAATTTGGTAACTTGCGTATCTAATTACGCTTTGAACTTTTATTTTTGGTTTTTATAAAGGAGACCCCTATTATGGCAATCACAGCAGCTGATATTCGTCGCGAAGTCAAAGAGAAGAATGTTACTTTCTTGCGTTTAATGTTCTCTGATATTCTTGGTGTTATGAAGAACGTTGAAATTCCTGCGACAGATGAACAGTTGGATAAGGTACTTTCAAATAAAGCTATGTTTGATGGTTCATCGATCGAGGGATTTGTTCGTATCAACGAATCTGATATGTATCTTTACCCAGATCTTGATACGTGGACAGTTTTCCCTTGGGGTGATGAAAATGGTGCAGTAGCTGGTCTTATTTGTGATATCTATACCTCTGCAGGTGAACCATTTGCTGGTGACCCTCGTGGTAACTTGAAAAAGGCTTTGCGTCATATGGAAGAAGTTGGTTATAAATCATTTAACCTTGGACCAGAACCAGAATTCTTCCTTTTCAAATTAGATGAACAAGGTAATCCTACACTTGAAGTTAACGATAAAGGTGGTTATTTTGACCTTGCACCAACTGACCTTGCAGATAACACACGTCGTGAAATCGTTAATGTCTTGACAGAAATGGGATTTGATGTTGAAGCATCTCACCACGAAGTGGCTGTTGGTCAACATGAAATCGACTTCAAGTATACAGATGTTTTGAAGGCTTGTGATAATATCCAAATTTTCAAATTGGTTGTTAAGACAATCGCTCGTAAACATGGTCTTTATGCTACATTTATGGCGAAACCTAAATATGGTATTGCTGGTAGCGGTATGCACTGTAACATGTCTCTCTTCACTGAAGAAGGAAATGCATTCTTTGATCCAGAGGATCCACGTGGTATGCAATTGTCTCAAGATGCTTACTACTTCCTTGGTGGTTTGATGAAACATGCATACAACTATACTGCAATTATTAACCCAACAGTTAACTCTTACAAACGTTTGGTTCCTGGATACGAAGCTCCTGTATATATTGCATGGGCAGGTAGCAACCGTTCACCATTAATCCGCGTTCCTGCGTCTCGTGGTATGGGTACACGTTTGGAATTGCGTTCAGTAGACCCAATGGCAAACCCATACTTGGCACTTGCTGTACTTTTGGAAGCAGGTCTTGATGGTATTATCAACAAGATTGATGCTCCAGATCCAGTTGAAACAAATATCTACTCAATGTCTCCTGAAGAACGTAAAGAAGCTGGTATTATTGATTTGCCATCAACACTTCGTAACGCTCTTAAAGCATTGGAAACAGATGAAGTGGTTCGTCAAGCTTTGGGTAATCATATCTATACAAACTTCCTTGATGCGAAACGTATGGAATGGGCAAGCTATGCTACCTTTGTTTCACAATGGGAAATTGATAACTACTTGGACATTTATTAAGAAATTAAATTTGAAAATCAGGTATAACCTGATTTTCTTTTTCTTTTAAATTCATTAAGTTCTTGGACAAATTACGTAGTTTTAACTGAGCTGTTTTCTTTTGTCATATTTCTTTATTCTCCCTTAATCGCATTAAAATATGCGAGTGTTAAACTAATTTTATATTAATCTTATTCAGGGGGAAATATGAAAACTACAAAAAAAGCTGCTTTGGCAGCAGCCTCAAGTGCATTATTGCTCGGTCTTACAGTCGCACAAACAGTTAATGCTGATACTTATACAGTTCAAAATGGCGATTCATTCTTCGGAATTGCTAGTCAGTATGGGGTAGATCCTTATCAATTGGCAGCTGAAAATGGCATGACTATTTGGTCAACAATTGTTCCTGGTGGAAGCTTGGAAGTTTCAGGTGCTACGACAGCAGTTGAGGAAACAACAGAAGCTTCTTCTTCTGAGGTAACAACTACTGATTCAGATGCTACTTGGAATCGTTATCCAGTTGGTCAATGTACATGGGGTGTTAAGGAAGTCGCTCCATGGGCAAGTAACTGGTGGGGTAATGGTGGCGATTGGGCAGGAAGCGCTGCTAGCCAAGGTTACGCTGTAGGTTCAACACCTGTGACAGGATCAATTGTATGTTGGACTGATGGTGGTTATGGTCACGTTGGTTATGTAACAGAAGTTGGTCAAGATGGTCAAATTCAGATCTTGGAGTCAAACTATAACAACCAGCAACAAATCAACAACTATCGTGGTTGGTTTGACCCACAAAACTCAACTACACCAGGTTCAGTATCTTACATTTATCCAGGTGCATAAAATGAAAAAAGCGTTATAAGCGCTTTTTTTTACTTGTTGGAAGGGTTGTGCTCCAGATTGGATTTAAACTTAAAAAAAAATGGTAGCCATCTAGCTACTATTTTTTTATTTATCAGGTGTGAGAATCATTGGAATAATGATTGGTTCACGTTCTGTTTTTTCATATAAGAATGGGCGTAAAGCATTGACGATTGCTCCATTAACAGATTGGATGCTAGCATCCTTATTCTTAAGAGCGATACGAATAGCATTGAATAGAATGCGTTGGCTTTCGCGGATAAGATCGCCAGATTCACGCATGTAGATGAAGCCACGACTGAGGATGTCTGGACCGGCTAGAATCATCTTAGACTTGAAGTCGACAGTTGCTACGGCAAGTACGACACCATCTTCAGAAAGATCACGACGGTCACGAAGAACGGCAGCTCCGATATCCCCAATACCATTACCATCAACATAGATATCTTGAGCATTGAAGTGACCTGCACGACGCGCAGAGTCTTTTGTTAGGGCTAAGACATCACCATTTTCCATAATGAAGATATTATCTTTTGGAACACCACAATCAACAGCAAGACCTGCGTGGACTTTCTGCATGCGGTATTCACCGTGAACAGGCATAAAGAATTTTGGTTTGATCAAACGAAGCATGAGTTTTTGCTCTTGTTGACCACCGTGTCCAGAGGTATGGATATTGTTGATTTTACCGTGTATAACATCGACCCCAGCTTCTTGAATAGTATTAATCAAGCGGTTAACGCTAGTTGTGTTTCCTGGGATAGGGCTAGATGAGAAGATAACAGTGTCACCAGGTTGCAGTGTCACTTGGCGGTGCATCCCGTTAGCGATACGTGCAAGGGCTGCCATAGGCTCTCCTTGAGAACCGGTACACATGATAAGAATTTCACTGGCATGGTAGTTTTTCATCTCACTAGGGTCAATGATAGTTCCTTTTGGAACTTTGATGTAACCTAGTTCAACCCCATTGACGATGGCTTTTTCCATAGAACGTCCGAAGACAACAATCTTACGGCCAGTTTTTACAGCGGCTTCGGCAGCTTGTTGCAGACGGAAAATATTTGAGGCAAATGAGGCGAAGATAATACGTCCGTGGATGCCTTCAATAATTTTCATGATGGATTGACCAACGACCTTCTCGGAATTTGTGAAAGTTGGTACTTCAGCATTGGTTGAGTCTGAGAGGAGGCAAAGAACGCCTTCTTCACCAAGTGCAGCCATACGGTGAAGGTCTGCTGGCTCACCTACTGGGGTGAAGTCAAACTTAAAGTCACCGGTACACACAATTTTACCTTGAGGTGTATGGATGACAATACCGAGAGGTTCTGGAATTGAGTGAGTAGTGCGGAAGAAGGTCACGCTCATATTTTTGAAAGTAAGCTCTGTATTAGCATTAATTTCATAGAGTTGTGCGTCACGAAGTAGTCCGTGTTCTTCCAATTTTCCTTTGATAAGAGCAAGAGCAAGTGGTCCTGCATAAATTGGGATATTTGCCTGTTTAAGAAGGAAGGGGATCCCACCAATATGGTCTTCGTGACCGTGGGTAATGACAAGTGCCTTTACACGATCAACGTTTTCAACGATGTAAGAATAGTCTGGGATGACATAGTCGATTCCGAGAAGATCGTCTTCGGGGAATTTAATACCCGCATCGACGATGATAATCTCATCTTGGTATTCAATACCATAGGTGTTTTTACCGATTTCCCCCAAACCACCAATCGCATAAACCCCAACTTCTTCAGGTTTTAGATTGATTTTTGATGCCATGGTCTTAGAACTCCGTTACTTCAAAAACGCCTGTTTCTTTTTCGTATTCAAGGGCTTTTTCTGAGAGGAGCTCGATGAATTCGATGTTATAGGCAGTGTTTTTTTCGATGATTTGACGAGCTTGGATACGTCCCTCAAGTTCAGTTTCTGCATCGATATCTAGGTAGAGTGATTTTGTCTGTTCACGGCGTGGATTACGCTCTTTAGTTTCTTGGTAAAAGACTTTATAAATCATGGTTTTCCTTTCTTTCCAAAAGGCTCTGCCATTCTATAAAAAAACCGGTCAAGTTAATCTTTCTATGATTTACTTGACGTTATGATATTCACTTTATGAGTAATAGCTAGTAGCCTTGATTCGTTTAACAATTACTATTATTGTACCATAAGATAAGGGCTAGATAAAGAAAATGGCGGAAAAAGTTGGAAAATGTTCGTTTCTGGGAAACGGTGACTTGTGTTATAATAGAAAAGCATAAAAGGAAACAAGGAAAAAAGATGAAAATATTAGCATTTGATACTTCTAGCACTGCTTTATCAGTAGCCTTGTTGGAAGATGAGAAACTAGTGGCAGAGACAACTGTCACAGTAAAAAAGAACCACAGTATTAGTCTAATGCCTACTATTGATTTTTTAGTTGCTCAGGCAGGCTGGCAGCCGTCTGATTTAGAACGTATTGTGGTTGCACAGGGGCCTGGATCCTACACCGGGCTTCGTGTGGCTGTCGCAACAGCTAAGACGTTAGCCTATGCGCTTGACATTGATTTAGTGGGGGTTTCAAGTCTACAGGCGCTGACAAACCTTTCGGTTGACGGTGTTGTGATTCCTATCATGGATGCCCGTCGTAATAATGTTTACGTTGGTTTTTATGAAAATGGTCAGGCTATCGTCCCTGATCGTCATGCAGCTTTTGTAGATGTTCTTGAGCAAGCTAAAGTTTATGAAAAGGTGACATTTGTCGGTGAAGTGGCTCATTTTGTGGATCAGGTTAAGGAAAGTCTTCCAGAGGCAACGATCTTGTCTAACCTTCCATCAGCTCAGTTAATTGGTCTTTTAGGCTTGTCCTTGCCTTCTGTTGATGTGGATGCTTTTGTTCCACATTACTTGAAGCGGGTTGAGGCAGAGGAGAATTGGCTTAAGACGCATGAGGAGACTAACCGTGACAACTACATCAAGCGCGTCTAGACTGAGTAGCCAAGAGCAAGCCCAACTGATTTATCAGATTTTGTCGGATGTTTATGACAAGTCTCCGTGGACGATGGAACAAGTCGTAGCAGACTTGGCTTTAGATACTACGGAATATTTCTATGTGTATGATCAGGAAGAAGTTGTTGGTTTTTTAGCCCTTCAAAATTTGGTGGGTGAGCTCGAGGTGACCAATATCGCCGTTTTAAAAGCTTATCAAGGGCGTGGTTATGCTAGTCAGTTGATGAAGCATTTGGAAGATCGTAGTGAGCCTATATTTCTAGAAGTGAGGACTTCAAATCAAGTCGCTCAGGCGCTTTATAGAAAATTTGGTTTTGAAAGTCTAGGAATTCGGAAAAATTATTATCATGAGCCTCAAGAAGATGCAGTTATCATGAGGCGAGAGGAAGTCTAATGGCAGATAGATATATTTTGGCAGTGGAGAGCTCGTGTGACGAGACTTCAGTTGCCGTTTTGAAAAATGAGAAGGAACTTTTGAGTAATATTATTGCCAGTCAGGTGGAAAGCCATAAACGTTTTGGTGGTGTTGTCCCTGAGGTGGCTAGTCGTCACCATGTGGAAGTGGTGACTCTTTGCATTAAGGATGCCCTTTCAGAGGCGGGCATTACTGCTGAACAACTAGATGCTGTAGCAGTAACCTATGGTCCTGGTTTGGTCGGAGCGCTCTTGGTCGGGATGGCAGCGGCTAAGGCCTTCGCTTGGGCACATGGATTGCCTTTGATTCCAGTTAATCATATGGCTGGGCATCTTATGGCAGCGCGTGAGGTGCAAGAGTTGGAATACCCCCTCCTAGCACTTTTGGTGTCTGGGGGACACACAGAGTTGGTTTATGTGTCAGAACCAGGAAATTACAAGATTGTTGGTGAGACACGTGATGATGCAGTTGGTGAGGCCTATGATAAGGTTGGGCGTGTGATGGGTTTGACCTACCCAGCTGGGCGTGAAATTGATGAATTGGCTCATAAAGGGAAAGATGTTTATGATTTTCCACGCGCTATGATTAAGGAAGACCACTTGGAGTTTTCATTTTCAGGCCTAAAGTCTGCTTTCATCAATTTGCATCACAATGCAGAACAGAAGGGAGAAGTTCTAGTCAAAGAGGACCTTTGTGCTTCCTTCCAAGCTGCTGTGTTGGATATTCTCCTAGCTAAGACTAAGAAAGCCTTGGAACGTTATCCTGTTAAGACACTTGTTGTTGCTGGTGGCGTAGCAGCTAATCAGGGCTTACGTGAACGTTTGGCTGAAGAAATTACGGATGTAGATGTGGTTATTCCGCCTTTACGTCTCTGTGGTGATAATGCTGGCATGATTGCCCTAGCAGCTGCCATTGAATGTGATCAGAAACATTTTGCTGAGTTGGACTTGAATGCAAAACCAAGTCTTGCCTTTGCAGGATTTGAAGAATAAGAAGAACCTCTTACTAGTCTGGTAAGAGGTTCCTTTAGAAAGGAATTGAGTATGTCTGCCTTTCGTTTAGGTGTAAAAGCTGCAGTACCGACAGCCCTAGGATATGTGGCTATTGGCCTAGCCTTTGGTGTTGTAGCGGCGGCTTCTGGTCTATCGGCCCTTGAGGTTGGCCTCATGTGTGCCTTGGTCTATGGTGGCTCGGCTCAGTTTGCTATGTGTGCATTAGTAGTTGCAGGAGCTAGCCTTGGTGAGTTAACCTTGACTGTTTTCTTAGTTAATTTGCGTAACATGTTGATGAGTTTACATGCAACGACGATTTTTACAAAAACAAGCCTCTGGAATCAGCTGGAAATTGGTAGTCTGATTACGGATGAAAGTTATGGTGTCTTGTTGGGAGAATATGTGCATCATAAAGATATTTCTGCGAACTGGATGCATGGGAACAATATTTTCAGCTATCTGGTTTGGATTGTATCATCAGTTGTTGGGTGTTTGATTGGTTCCATGATTCCTAATCCTGAGCTTTTTGGTTTGGATTTTGCCTTGATTGCCATGTTTATAGGTTTGTTAAGTAGTCAGATAGATGCTTTGTTAGGGGAAGGAGTGCGTAAGCTATTCTTGATTTTACTATCTATTGCTGTGGCTTATCTGAGCTTTAGTGTCATCTTGTCGGAATCTTTGGCTGTTTTACTGGCTACTTTAGTTGGATGTAGTGTGGGGGTGATGTGTGATGGCCGTCAATAATTTTATTCTCATTGCCATTCTACTTGGGTTTGTGGTTAGCTGGGTGCCCCGTGTTCTCCCCTTTGTATTAGTGAAATACAAGGGCTTACCAGATATCGTTGTTCGATTTTTGCACTACTTACCAGTTTCTATCCTCTTTGCTCTGATTCTCTCTAGTCTTACGACTGAGAAGATTGGTCACTTGCCACAGTTTAAGTGGATGGAAATACTGGCTACAGTGCCAACGGTAATTGTAGCATTTAAGAGCAAAAATTTGCTCTATGCAGTAATCGTCGGTATAGTGTCGATGGCCCTGATTCGTTTAGTGTTTTAGTAAATGAAAAGACTTGGAGTTGCTCTTAGTGAGTTGCTTTCCAAGTCTTTTTTAGTTATTGTTAAAAAAGGCAGCAATATCGTCTTCACTGAGACCAATCATTGGATCTATAGTTGACCAATTATCTTCAGTTAAACGATAGTTTTCTTCGGTTTGCACAGGTTTGTTAACAGACTTATCCACAGGCTGTGAATAAGTGTTAATAAGAGTTGGAGATGGATTTATATTTCCCGAAATGTCTTTGTTTTCAAGGGGTTCTGAGGATCCGTTGTTTTCCTTTTTGGTTTGATTGGATGCGTCTATTGCCTCGTTTGTAACAATCTTCTCGACAGACTTATCAACAGCTTGTGTATAAGTTTGTTCAAAACGTTGGATGAGATAAGTATTTCGTTTAGCCCCCTCGTTGTGAACAGCATAATCGAAGGCTGCGATTTCCCCTAGCATGACTAGTTTACTCTTGGCGCGTGTGATTGCGGTGTAAATGAGGTTACGTTGTAGCATACGCCCACTTTGGCGTGTGATGGGAAGGATAACGACTGGGAACTCACTCCCTTGGGATTTGTGGATTGACATAGCATAGGCCAGAGTAATCTTATTCCATTCGTTACGAGGATAGATAACCTCATTGCCGTCGAAGGACATGTAAATTTCGTCCTGTTTGCTTTCAGTATATTTACCAGGAATGAGATCAGTAATGATTCCGATGTCGCCATTGAAGACATTGAGTTCTGTATCGTTGACCAGATGGAGAATCTTGTCGTTCTTGCGGAAGAAGATATCATTAAAGGCGAACTGATTGGCCTTTTCTTGAGGATTAAGTAGGTCTTGCATAATGGTATTGAGATTGTTAATACCAGCCTGTCCTCGGTACATGGGGGCTAGAATCTGCACATCCTGAGCAGCAATCCCGCTCTTTATAGCAGCAGAGACAATTTTTGGAACCATCTGTGGAATATGGTTAGCATTGGCCTCAAAGTAAGAGCGGTCAGCCTTTTTCTCTGTGAAATCAGCGGGTAGTTGGCCTTGTCGCATCTGACTAGCCAGGGTAACGATAGTGGAATCCTCGGATTGTCTGAAAATTTTGGTTAGGGAAACCTTAGGCAAGTTATCAATCTGCAAAAGGTCAGCCAAGACTTGGCCAGGGCCTACGGAAGGTAGTTGGTCTTGGTCACCCACAATGATAACTTGTGTTGAATCAGAGATACTTTCAAAGAGTTGATTGGCCAACCAAGTATCAACCATAGAGAACTCATCGATGATAATCAAATCGCAATCGAGATAGTCCTCTAAGGTCTTAAAATCGTCCTCGCTATTGAGGCCTAAATGTCTATGAATAGTGGCGCTAGGGAGTTGGGTGAGTTCGTTCATCCGACGAGCAGCCCGTCCCGTTGGTGCTGCTAAAATAATAGGTAAATCAGACTTTTTGAGATCTAGGCCATGAAGGTCAGCATAGGTTTTAATAATGCCGTTAATAACAGTTGTTTTCCCTGTTCCAGGACCCCCTGTCAGGATGAAGACTTTGCTTTGTAGGGCTTTGATAATGGCATCTTTTTGAACCTGATCATAAGTAATACCAAGCTCCTCTTCCACCCCTTCAAGGCTGTCTAAGATTTTGTCTTCAGAGCTGACGTCAGGTTGGTCCTTCATGATACGAGTTAGGTGGGTATAAATGCCCTGTTCCGCGAAATATAGGGTATTATCAAAGATTTTAGTCTCTACATTTTGCACCTTATCCTCTTGGATAAGATTGGTTAATTGGTTAGCGACCAAGGCGGGGTCAAGTTCAATCGGACGAGCACCTTCCAAAAGAATGATGGTCCGTTCAAGCAAGGCTTTGGCTTCTATGTAGGTGTCGCCTTCTTCCATACTGGCTTCTAGTAGACAATGAATCAAGGCTGCTCGTAAACGCTCAGGAGCATCACTAGCAATTCCAAGACGTTCAGCTAGTTGGTCAGCCATTTTAAAACCGATTCCTTGAATCTCCTCTACTAATAGATAAGGGTGTTCCTCAATAAGATTTAGTGACTCTTCCTTATATTGGTTGAAAATTTGTGAGGCGGCCTTTGGTGTGAGTCCATAGCTAGAAAGTTTGGACAGGACTTGCTCGGCTCCATAATTGATTTTTAACTTAGCAACAAAGGCTTCTCGATTGACCTTGGAGAGGTTGGGAATCTGCTCTAATTCGCTAGGATCCTCGAGAATCTTGTCAATAGGATCTTCTCCGTAAATTTCGACAATACGCTCGGCCGTTTTTTTACCGATTCCTTTGAAATTGTCGCTGGCAAAATATTTGATAAGACCGCTGGCAGAAGGTTTTGAACGCTCGTAGCGGGTCATTTGTAGCTGTTCCCCATATTTAGGGTGATTGGTTAGTTGGCCCCAGAAGGTATAGTCTTCACCCTCCATGACATCCCCCATAGTTCCTGTGACAATGATTTCGTAGTCTTCAAAATCACTGTCCGTTTCGTCAATCTCTAAGAGTAAGATACGAAAAAAATTGCTAGCGTTTTCGAAAATGACGCGTTCGATAGTTCCTGAAAAATAAAATTCTTGCATGTGTTTTTCCTAGATACATAATAAGGCTGGGTTTCCCCAACCTTATCTTATTCAGTGGTTTTAGTTGTCTTCAACGGTACCAATTTTATTAAGTGGCCAGAAGCGGAATTTGACTTCCCCTACAAGAGCACTCTTGTCGAAGTAACCAACTTCGCGGCTATCTTTTGAAACGATACGGTTATCTCCAAGTAGGAAATATTTGCCTTCAGGAACAGTGACAGAGAAAGTAGTGTTTTTGTCCGCGTTGACAGTGAAGGCCTTAGATTCTTTAGCCAGTTGTTGGAAGTAATCGCGGTATGCATACTCTTTTTGTAGCTTATCTTTGGCAAAGGCAGCCTGGAATTCTTTGAGGTATTCTTCCTTGACTTCTTTGCCGTTGACAGTAAGTTTATCGTTTTGATAGGTAATGGTATCACCTGGCATCCCAATGACACGTTTTACGATTTGTTTCGTCTTTCCATTTTCAACCTCCTTGGCAACGACAATATCAAAGCGTTCAATGGACGTGTGTTTCAAAACAATAACACGCTGGTTATTGGCGAGAGTTGGATCCATTGAGTGGCCGTCAACCTGAACAGGAAGCCAGAGTAAGAGGCGAGTCAAGAGGAAGAATGTGATAAAGAGGATAAAGAGTCCCCATTCACGAAGGAAAATGAGAAAGTATTGGGTCCATTTGTTTTTCATAGTTAAGGCCTTTCAGGGTTATTTTAAGCGTTGGTAGGCTTTTTTAGTATTGGCGAAATGATATTTAGCAGTAGCTTGGAGTGCCTGATCTCCGTAGACTTGAAGAAGCTTGGCTGCGACCTGGTCGGACTTGGCACCAGCACCTGAAGGAAGAGTATAACCTACTTCTTGGCTGAGTTTATCCAGATTTTCCAGGAAGAGATTGCGGGCGATGATAGAGCTCACCGCGACAGCTAGGTATTTACCTTCGGCTTTTTCTTCTAAAGTAATAGGAAAGTCAAAGCGATTACGTTCGTTCTTGAGGTATTTTTGATAATTCTTCTCACTGGTAAAAGCATCAATGACAATCTTATCTGGTTTAGCACCTGATTGTAACAATAGGAAGATAGCCTGATTATGGAGGGCTACTTTAACGGACACAGCATTATGACTATTACCGTCTCCAACCACTTCATTGTACTTTCTAGGCGAAAGAAGGAGTGCCTTGTGAGGAATTTTCTCCTCCAACATAGGTGCAATCTGACGAATCTTGATATCGTTAAGATTTTTAGAATCATCAACTCCTAGAGATTTCAAAAAGGCATGGTCAGCTGGGGTAACTAGACTAGCTACAACAGCTAGACCACCAAAATAGGAGCCATTTCCGACTTCGTCTGATCCAATTAGGGCTAGGTTTTGCCCATCAGGTGAATGCTTAGGTTCAGCTTGGTATCCAAAACGGCTAGCTAGGATTTCTGGCTTAGCACCTTGGAAAGTTACCTTTCCTGAAGTATAGGCGATGACACTTATTCCATCGACCTTGGCTGAAAAACTTGCATAAGGATTTTTAGTCGCAGTCGCATAGCTTGCTAGGTCCTTCTGGAGTGTCGAAATCTGCTCTGCTGTCATTTTTAATACGATTGTGCCCATGAAATCTATTTTAGCACAAAAAAGGAGAATTGGTAGATATTTTACAGACTCGGAATCCCTGAAAATTATTTTTCTAGAGAAGTGCAAAGTCTAAAATTTACGAAAGTTAAAATTTAGGATATAATGATTAGAAAGAGAATGCCTAACCCTGCTCTTTTTTCCACAATTAGAAGAAATAGGTTGGCATTTAAGTGTCGAACACGCCTCAGAGTAAGTGTCTGAATCTTGCTAAAAAATGGCGATATAAAAGCAATAAAATAAGGAGAAGCTGCGGTGGCGAATCCGTGACCACCATTGATTGGCAGCTAACAAGCAAATGGCAAATAAGAACCGTTACAAATTTCATTTTGGAGAGAAGAACCTCACGCTAACAACTGATAAAGATAACCTATTCATGGAAGAGGTTGAGCGTGTTGCCCACGAGAAATATAAAATTATCAAAGAGCAGATGAAAAACGCTGACAATGAAACGATTGCTATCCTAATGGCTATCAATTCTTTGTCGACTCAGTTGGAACGTGAAATCCAAGTTGAAGATATGGAAAAAGAGTTGGAAACATTGAGAGCTAAGCAACTTGAACAACTTAAGGTCAAGGCGACAGCTACAAATGACGATGAGGATGACGCATGATTGGACTCCTTGTCTTAGCTATCGTGGCTTGGAATTTCTACATTGGCTACCGTCGAGGCCTCTTTATGCAAGCTTATTACGTGGTTTCAGTCATTATTGCCATGTGTGTAGCGGCCTACTTTTACCGGTCGCTAGGAGAGGCTATCAATCTTTGGGTACCTTATACCAATCCAACCAAAGATGCTAGTTTAGCTTTTTTTACAGACCAAAATATTTTTTCACTTGACCGCGTCTATTATGCAGGTGTTGCCTATTTTGCCATTTACTGTGTGGCTTATTATGGTTTGCGCTTTCTTGGTATTTTCTTCCACTTTGTGAGAATTGAGCGACTTGACCAGAGACGATTTCAAGTGGTAGGTGGTGTCTTGGCCTCCTTAGTGAGTCTTGTGCCTTTGACTATGTTTGGGAATATTCTTGCGACTGTTCCCATGAATAACATTCAAACGGTCTTGTCATCTAGCTGGGTTTTGCGCCTTTTGATTAATTGGAATTTTCCAGTTAGTCAGATTATCCAGCACTTGTGGACAAGTGTGATATAGAAAATAGAAGTCTTCCTTGATTAAGGGAGGCTTTTTTGTTCTTTGTTTTGGTAACATATGAAAAAAGACTGAACACAAGGTCTCAGTCTTTCTTATCTATTTTTACCCTAAGGTTGCAATGGTACATCCGGAACCACCAGCACTTTGTGGGGCATATTCAAAACTTTTAACATGGCGATGACGGCGGAGATATTTGGTAACAGCATCACGGATGACACCTGTACCAATACCGTGGATGATGTCCACCTGACTCATGTTATTAAGTAGGGCTTGGTCAATAA
Organism: Streptococcus sp. CCH5-D3; assembly: GCF_001556435.1. Lineage (NCBI taxonomy): Bacteria > Bacillati > Bacillota > Bacilli > Lactobacillales > Streptococcaceae > Streptococcus > Streptococcus sp. CCH5-D3. The sequence goes on along the minus strand of NZ_LSIW01000060.1, from coordinate 122,030 downwards.
AGGCATCAAGCTCTTGCATAGCTTCTTCGTAACGTTTCCCACGAAGGTCTAGACGGGCACGAGGACCGCCAGATGTCTTCTTGGCTTTTTTAACCACGTTAATCTGTTTCTTCTTAGGTTGTTGGGCTTCAGCTTGGGCACGAACCAGAGTGAATTCGTCTGCCTTGAGGGTCATCTTGATGAGACCGACCTGAGCTTCCCAGTTACCATTTTTGGCTTGACTGGTAAGGGTACCACGTTGCCCATAGGCGGTAACGATGATATCATCTCCGACACGAGGGGCACGCGCAGCCTTTTCTTTCTTAGCCTTACGAAGGACCTTATTCTTAGAGAGGTCCACTTGTGGGGCAAGTTTCTTGAGTTTTCCTTTGGCGTCGATAACTTCATGAGGTTTGAGTTGACTCTTATCGTGGAGATTTTTGAGAATACTATCGCTCTCAGCCAAAGCGGTATCAACCATCTCTTGAATTTCTTTTTGAGCCTTTTCGAGTTCCTTGTCGTATTCATGGGAGAATTCGTTATAGAGTTTCTTGACCGCACGGTTGAATTTAAGGTTCTCTTGCTCCACGTCCTTGATGTGTTCCAGACGTTTTTGTGTTTCCACAGTTTGGGCTTCAAGTTGCTCGATGATACGGTTGACATCACTATCAGTATCCGTGAGGTTTTCTGCTTCCTTGACAATAATCTCATTCAAACCGAGGCGTCGAGCAATTTCAAAGGCATTAGAACGACCAGGAACCCCTTGCATAAAACGATAGGTAGGGCTTAAAGTCGCTGTGTCAAACTCCATGCTGGCATTTTCCACATGTTGCGTCTCAATCCCATAGGCCTTAAGCTCAGGATAGTGAGTGGTAGCCATGGTCTTAATCTGACTTAAACGGAGGTGCTCTAAGATTGCCATGGCTAGACTAGCTCCTTCCTGAGGGTCGGTACCAGCCCCAAGCTCATCGACCAAGACCAGGCTGTTACTGTCGGCAGCATTCAGAATCTCAACAATGTGGGTCATGTGACTAGAGAAAGTTGACAAACTTTGTTCGATAGACTGTTCGTCTCCGATGTCCGCAAAAATCTCTTGGAAAATGGCGACACGGCTGCCCTTATCAGCCAAAATTGGAAGACCAGATTGAGCCATTAGTTGTGCTAGTCCTAGCGTTTTAAGCATGACCGTTTTACCACCAGTATTGGGACCTGTGATGACAATGGCCGTGAGGTCCTCATCAAAGTGCAAATCGTTGGCTACAGGATTGGCCAAAAGAGGGTGACGAACGTTAAGTAGTTGTAGTGTTTGGTTGTCACTAATCTTTGGAATAACCGCTTTTTTATCATGGAGATAGAGATATTTTCCTCGAATGAAGTCCATGTGGCCCAAAATCCAAGCGTTGTTGGCAATTGCAGCAGCCTGTGGACGGAGTTGATCAGACAGTTCATGCAGGATACGAGCCATCTCGTGGCGTTCGTCTGCACGTAATTGTGTAATTTCTTCGTTAAGCTGGATAACGGCACGTGGCTCGATATATACTGTGTTTCCAGAGCTTGAGATGTCATGCACAACTCCAGCAATACGGTTACGGTAGGTATTTTTGACAGGAAGCACCGAACGACCGTTACGACTAGCAATCAAACTCTCAGCCAACATGTGGCCAGATTTCTTGAGAATGTCTTGCAAGGTCTGGCGAATGGCATCATCACAAGATTTAAGTTGACGACGGATATTTTGCAACTCTGGGCTAGCAAAATGCTCAATAAAACCACCGTCATTGATGCTCTGAAGGCTACCTTGGAGACTTGGGAAGGCTTCAATCTTTTCGAAAAGACGTTTAAGGGCAATGAGCTCTACATTTTCAAGGTCAGCGTAAAAGCGACCGAGGTCAGCTGAAGCTTGTAGCACCTTCTTGATAGCAATGAGCTCCTGGATGTTGAGGTCAGCATCTAGTTCCAAGCGACGCAAGGGCTCAGAAATATCTCGCAAGCTACCAATGGCAAAGCCATGGTGCTCTACGAAAATCTCTGCCATTTCTTGGATTTCTGTAAATTGATTTTGAATTCTTTCTGGATTGGTCATAGGTACCAAGTCACGCAACTCCGCCTGAGCCTGTTCAGTCTGCAGGTATTCTGTGAACTGGTCCTTGACCTTGTTAAATTCTAATTGGTCTAAAATCTTTGTGTCCATAGCTCCTATTATAACACATTTGACTATAGGGGGGTGGAGGTGGGAAATGCTTGAGATAGTTTTATAAGCGGGCTTTTGTCATCAGATGTTGAGTGACTATTTTTACAGTTTGTCTCTGAACAATTTTCCTTGAAGTTTTTTATTTTTGAACGACTATTTTACAAAAGAGTCTCTCTAAAATAAGAGATTTTCAATTAAAACCAATGCTCCCATCTATGCTATAATAAACCTATGACTAATCAGAAAAAATTACTATTAATCGACGGTTCATCCGTTGCCTTTCGTGCCTTTTTCGCACTTTATAATCAAATTGACCGTTTTCGTAACAATAACGGCCTTCATACCAATGCTATCTACGGTTTCCACCTCATGTTGGACAACCTGCTTGAGCGTATCCAACCGACCCATGTTTTGGTAGCCTTTGATGCGGGTAAAACAACTTTCCGTACAGAGATGTTTGCGGACTATAAGGCTGGTCGTGCCAAGACTCCAGAGGAATTCCGTGAGCAGTTCCCTTATATCCGTGAGATGTTGTCTGCACGTGGCATTGCCTATTACGACTTGGCTCAGTACGAGGCAGATGACATTATCGGTACCTTAGCTAAGATGGCTGAAAATACCAGTGAGGACTACCAAATCACAGTTGTTTCTGGGGACAAGGACTTGATTCAGCTGACTGATGATAATACAGTGGTTGAAATTTCGAAGAAAGGTGTAGCTGAGTTCGAGGCCTTCACTCCTGACTACCTCATGGAGAAATTGGGGATTACTCCGGCGCAATTCATCGACCTCAAGGCCCTCATGGGTGATAAGTCCGATAATATTCCAGGGGTTACTAAGATTGGTGAAAAGACTGGTCTCAAGCTCCTCTTGGAACACGGTTCCCTTGAAGGTATCTATGACCATATTGATGAGATGAAGAAGTCTAAAATGAAGGAAAATCTCATCAATGACAAGGAACAAGCCTTCCTTTCTAAGACCCTGGCGACTATTGATACCCAGTCTCCTATTGAAATTGGCCTAGATGATACGGCCTTTACGGGACCTGATCTTGAAAAATTGGCAGCTTTCTATGACGAGATGGGCTTTGTCCAGTTCAAAAATGCCCTTGGTGGTGAGGCTGTGCCACAGGATTTTGATGTGGCCTATGAAGAGCCTAGCCAAGTAACAGCGGACCACTTCAGCCCTGATGATTTCTTTTATTTTGAAATCCTTGGTGAGAATTATCACACTGAGCCTATCATCGGTTTTGCATGGGGTAACGACAAGCAGATTTATGCGTCTACAGATACTGATCTACTCAAATCAGACGCCTTCCAGGCAGCTCTTTCTAAAGCTGTTAATATCTACGATTTCAAGCGTAGTAAGGTCCTTTTGAGTCATCTAGGTATTGACTTGCCTACGGCTAATTTTGATGCACGTCTGGCCAAGTATCTCCTCTCAACCGTTGAGGATAATGAATTGTCAACCATTGCCCGTCTCTATACAGACTTGCCGCTTGAAACAGATGAAGTGGTCTATGGTAAAGGGGCTAAACGTGCCGTTCCTGAAAAAGAGGTCTTGCTCAGCCACCTAGCTAAAAAAGTCAAGGTCCTTCAGGTAGCTAAACCTGTCATGCTTGAAAAATTGGCTGAACACGGTCAATCAGAGCTTCTCTTTGATATGGAGTTACCACTGGCAAATGTGCTAGCTAAGATGGAAATCGCTGGTATTAAGGTTAAGGGACAAACCCTTAACGAGATGGCAGTGGAAAACCAAGTAGTCATCGATAAATTGACCCAAGAAATCTACGAGATGGCGGGCGAAGAGTTTAATATCAACTCGCCTAAACAGTTGGGTGTTATCCTCTTTGAAAAGATGGGGCTACCTTTGGAATACACTAAGAAAACCAAGACCGGTTACTCGACAGCTGTGGATGTCCTTGAACGTTTGGCACCAATTGCTCCAATCGTAGCTAAGATTTTGGAGTACCGCCAAATTACTAAGCTTCAGTCTACCTATGTCTTGGGGCTTCAGGATTATATCCTTGAGGATGGCAAGATCCATACACGTTATGTGCAAGATCTAACTCAGACAGGTCGCCTCTCATCAGTGGATCCAAACTTGCAAAATATCCCTGTTCGCTTGGAGCAAGGCCGTCTCATCCGTAAGGCTTTTGTCCCATCGACTGAGGACGCAGTGCTTTTAAGCTCGGATTACTCACAGATTGAGTTGCGCGTGCTTGCCCACATTTCGGGAGATGAGCATTTGATTGCAGCCTTTAAAGAGGGGGCAGATATCCATACCTCTACAGCCATGCGTGTCTTTGGTATTGAAAAGCCAGAGGATGTCACACCTAACGACCGTCGTAACGCCAAGGCTGTTAACTTCGGTATCGTTTATGGCATTTCTGACTTCGGCCTTTCTAACAACCTTGGCATTAGCCGTAAGAAGGCCAAGGAGTATATCGACACCTACTTTGAGCGTTATCCTGGGATCAAGGCCTATATGGATAATGTGGTCCGTGAGGCCAAGGATAAAGGATATGTAGAAACTCTCTTCCACCGCCGTCGTGAGTTGCCAGATATCAATTCTCGTAACTTTAATGTTCGCAACTTTGCAGAGCGTACAGCCATCAACTCGCCTATCCAAGGAAGTGCTGCTGATATCCTCAAGATTGCTATGATTAACTTAGACAAGGCTTTGGTGGAAGGTGGCTATAAAACTAAGATGCTCCTCCAAGTGCACGATGAAATCGTCCTTGAGGTGCCAAACGATGAACTTGTAGCGATGAAAGCCTTGGTTAAAGAAACCATGGAAGCTGCAGTCGAACTCGCTGTCCCTCTCATTGCAGATGAGAATGACGGCCGTACATGGTATGAGGCAAAGTAAAACATGAAAGAAAATTTTCCATTTACCTATTTTCTCTTGCGTTACATGCTAGGATTTCTGGCTGTTATCCTAGGTATTGTAGCAGTATTGGTGATTATCACCTACTTTATGACCAAGTAGAAATAGACAGATGAAAGCTGGACTGAGGTTCGGCTTTTTTTGATGTCGATACTTGTAATAGTAAAGAGAATTCCTGTCTAATATCTAGATATTTTAATCAAAACTCTAATTTGATTGAGGATGGAATTATTGGGTTATAGTGAAAACTATGATTATATAAGTGTTCTTGATAAATGGATATAAATTAATTTTTCAAAAAATACTTGACTTATCAACCATACAATTGTTAACATAATGTCAGAGAGATTTAAATGATTTAATATTTATATTAGGTCGTTTCTTATGAAAGGATAGTTATGAAAAAGAAATTAACAGGATTTGCGCTCTTATCAAGTTTGTTCTTGCTGACAGCTTGTAACGCAACAAATACGGGTGGTTCAGGCTCAGGCGGCAGTACCTCTAAGTCTGAGCAAGTGAGTAGTGATTCATCTGAGACTGAGGAAGTGAGCTACGATGAACTCTACGCTTCGGTCTTGGATCTCTATCGCCCTATTGCTTTGAACGGCGATACATCAGCTGTTCCAAGCAACCTCTCAACTGAGGAAGCTTATTCAACTAATACGATTTTTGAAGCCAATAGAGTAGGTGAAAAAGTCCAATATAGCTATGTAGATATCAACGATGATGGTTCAGCTGAGCTTTTGATTGGTACCCCTGACAGTGTTCACGCGCTATATTATCTTGATAATGATGATAAGCCTGTATTTGCAAAAAGTGCTGGAATCTTTGCTAAGGGTGGTTACTTGAGTACCATGAAATTTTATAAAGATGGTACGATTTACTGCCAACAATTCCAGCGTATGAGACCTGAGGCCAAGGCTGAGACCTATGAAATTAAAGATGGTGCCTTTAGCCAGCTTCAATCAGTTGATTTCAGCATGTCTGAGACAACTGATGGTGCCAGTAAGGTTGGCTTAGGTGACGCCCAGACTCTGGATTTGTCTTCCGAAGATTGGTATGATTTTGACGACTCAAGTGGTGACGAGACAGAAGCAAGCAGCAGCGATAGCAAGTCCAACAAAGAGACTGGTATGGATATCAATGCTATCCAGAATGGTGATTTCTCAAGTATCGCTGGAACTTGGAAGAACGGTAAAGGCTATACAATGACCTTTGACAAGAACGGATTGGTTAGTGATACAGAAAGAGTAGATATTGAAAATTCTAAAGTAACTGATGGCTACCTTAAATCGAGTACAGGTCCGAAATCTGGTGTTGGAGTTGGCGGAGGAGCAATAGCATTCTTACCTAAAGGAGTAGCCTTGACCGGTTCTGTAACATCATCACCAAATGAGAAAGCTGATGATCAGTCAGATAAAAGTAAGGACCGCATCTGGAGTGGTCAGTCAATTTATGGCACCACTGACGACAGTTACTTCTTCTACAAAGTAGATTAATAATTCTCAAGCTGAAACTGGCACGTTTCGGCTTTTTTGTCCTCCATAGTGACATTTATGTCACTATTTTTTATTAGCAATCTTGCCTATAATAAAAACATAACTTAAGGATATAACTGAGAGCTAGCGACGGTTGTCTTTAAAATGAAAGGAGATAGAGTAAACAGTTAATTCTAGGATATCTCTTAGTGGTTAGTGAGGACACTAAGAGATTTGCAACTCACAATTATCATAAATAGAAAAAATAATATTATAAGGAGAAGATATATTGAAAACATTAGAAATGACACAACAAGTATTGACGCATGAGGAATTATCAGTGGTTGTAGGTGGTGGATGTAGTTGGAACAATGCAGCTAAGGCTGCCCTCGGAACAAGTATCACGGGTCTAATCACTAGTGGCCCAGGAGGAGCCTTGTTGGGATTAGCTGGAGGAGCAGTAAGTTACGGAGCGTTGTGTTGGGTATGATTGAATTTTTGATGTCAAAAAATGTGACTTATTTGGAATTGTTTTATATCTTTTTGGGAGTAGTTCTTTCAAAAGTATACCTTGCTTTGCGAGGCCGTAAGCGCGATAAACTTGATGTATAAGAAAAAGGGTAGCACTCAATGCTATCCTTTTTTACTGTCTTCATAAGTTTTAATCATCTTCTTCTGTGGTGTGGCCATTGGGAACTGGTCAAAGTCTTGACTAGCCACCCAGCGTAGCTCCTTATCGGAAGTAGGTTTATCGTTCTTAACGTTGCCTTCCACCATTTCGATGGTCCATTTTTGGTGGCTGAAGGTATGCTTTACGGGTGTAAAGTTATTGTTTGTCCACTCTGGTTTGAGGGTATAATTTTCCTCAAAAATAGCTTTTTGAGAGACTGTCTCGAGAATACTATCATCCTTTTCAAAAAGGCTGAGTTGTTGGCTAATAAAGTCTGTTTCCATGATAGGGAAGGACCAGAAACCACCTAGCAGACGTCCCTCGATATTTTTTTCGAGTAGAAATTCACCCTTTGTATTTCTGATAATAAAAGCCTGAATTTGCATAGGTTTAGGCTTTTTCTTTGGCAATTTGATGGGGTATTTGTCATAGGTTCCATTGAGATAGGCTGCACAGAAAAAGCGAATAGGGCTTTCGTCGGGTCTTGGATTTTTAGCTGATTCGATATCAGTCCCAAGGTCCATAAGCGCCTGGTTAAAGTCACCTGGACGGTCAGGGTCAATCAAAATGTCCATAATCGCTTGGAAAATCTTACGATTTTTAGCGTCTCCGATATCGTAGTTAACCTCAAAGAGACGAGCCATAACCCGCATAACATTACCATCAACAGCAGGTTCTGGGAGCCCAAAAGCAATGCTAGAAATAGCACCAGCAGTATAGGGTCCGATGCCCTTGAGTTTGGCAATGTTTTCATATGTATCTGGAAACTGACCATCAAAGTCATCCATGATTTGTTGCGCAGCCTTTTGCATGTTTCGGACACGTGAATAGTAACCTAGTCCCTCCCAAGCTTTGAGAAGCTTCTCTTCTGGAGCTTCAGCCAAATCCTTAACTGTTGGGAACCAGTCTAAAAAGCGCTCGTAATAGGGAATGACAGTCTGAACCTGGGTTTGTTGTAGCATGATTTCACTGACCCAGATATAGTATGGGTTTCTAGTCCTACGCCAGGGGAGGTCTCGTTTCTCTCGATCGTACCAGTCCAGGAGGGTGCGACGAAAAGACGCGATTTTCTCAGCATCCCACATGACAATGCCGTATTCTTTTAAATCTAACATGTCTCTATTGTAGCAAAGAAATCTTTTTTCAAAAAATTATGCGTTTTTCCGACAAAAGGATTGACAAAAGTAAGCGTTTACATTATACTAAAAGTGTAAAGAAGATAAGGATTCATCAAGGAGGTAAGAGCCATGGTGAGAGTAAATATTTCAAGGTACAAAAACGGAGACTAAAATCTCTAAACAAAACAGTAGGCAAAACAAATAACTTTACCAATCATCTCTGAGGAGCGTGACCGCATGACAGTAGGGCGTTACAAGAACGGAGATTAATTCAGTCGCATAAAATAGCTACAAGGGAGTGATACCACCAGAAGTCGAAAGCCAAACTCAAATCTGTTAACTTAAGAAAAGTGAGGTAAAGCTCATGAGAAATGTTAGTAGGTATAAAAATGGAGACACATAGGTTGTTGCGTAAAATAGCCTAAGGAGTGATACCCATGCCACACGAAACGTAAATCCTATATTCTTAAGATGAACGAGGTGAGTTCATGAAAAATATGAGTAGGTATAAAAACGGCGATTAATAATGTTGCATAAAATAGCTACAAGGGAGTGATACCACCAGAAATCGAAAGCTAAACTCAAGATTAACGTCAAAAAGTGAGGTAAAGCTCATGAGAAATGTTAGTAGGTATAAAAATGGAGACACTTAAGCTGTTGCGTAAAATAGCTTAAGGAGTGATACCAATGCCAAATGAGTAATCTATCGACAAAAGTTAAATGCTTAAATCTTGTAACAAAGTACTGAGGTGGCGCTTATGTTGATGTTTGATGTAAGTCGTTATAAGAACGGCGACAAGTAAACCTCATTGAGTGGTCAATGGGGAGATAGGTCTCAAATCATAAGAATCGGAGGCGATTACTATGATGATGAATTTAGGACGTTATAAAAATGGAGACACTTCAAGTTATTGCATAAAATAGCTTAGGGAGTGATACCGATGTAATAGAAAATTTACAATGCTTGAAAGTTGTTTGTAAGTTGATGGAGGTAATCTATGATTGCTAGGTATAAAAATGGTGACACACAATGACTCCTCCTTATGAAAATATTTTTTACAAAATTCCAAAAGGATGTTCTAATGACAATTGAAGAATCTTAAAAGCTCATTCTAGCGTGTAAGAATGAGCTTTTTGATATGTTGAATATTAGTGGATTTTAGTGAGAGACTCTTAGTCCTTTTTGTTCAACCGAACCTTCCGTAGGAGAGCAAGCCTTTTTTGTTCTTTTACTAGAGTCGTAAAGATTTGGTATTGATTTTTAAGATGCGGTAGGAAACTCTTAGGAATTTTACTATCGAAGTTTAGGTTGTTCAGAAATATGGGGGCACTACTGTCTCTATAGATTTGTCCTTGGAAGAAGTAGTTGTCGGTCACGATATCAACTGAGATACGTGATGAGCGCCATCGACGTTTGCGCATGTATTTGGGTTTCCAACGAATCTTAAGTTGCTGGTCCTTGATATACCACCCCATGATGTCTATTTTGGCGGTCTGTTTCGTTTTGTCATCAAAGTAGGTTACTGGTACGCTTAAAACCTGCTGGCTTCTTGGTGAGGTTAAGAAGGGGTGAAAATCAGGAATGAAGTCGTAGTCCTTGCTAGACACTTCCGATAGACCGTCTTCTTCTCGTATTTTGCCATGGCTGACGTACTTGAAGAAGTCAAAACTCTTACCTTGTCTTTCTAGTCGTTCAGCCTCTAATTGATATCTTGTCACCTGATCACCGGTATTTTTAGTCGTCTTGAGGTAACGCATGATTTCTGCATCCTTGTAGTAAAGAGCAACGAGATTTTTTAGACGTTGACTAGGGTTCAGAGAGTGTAACTTGTCTGGAAAGGACAAGATTTGTATGTTTTGGACAGCGGCTAAAGGAACAGCAGCGATACCAGATAAGAGCTTGTCTAGTTCAAAGAGGGAGACGGTATCAAAATGACTGGTATGACCAAGCTGATGTGTTATGTCAACAACAAAGAGGTTATTGTCCTGTTTGAAAGTTATAATGTAGACGTCACTCGGACCTAAGTTTTTTAAATCATATTCTAGGGAAGTAATAGGAATATTATAGTAGTGGTTAAAGGTTGGAAGCCCTAGTTTTTCTCCTAATTTCTTTTTATGATAAAGCATTCTCTTATTTTAACATGAAGTTTGGTCGGAGAAAAGACGACTCATAAGGCTCAATTTTTTTCTTAGCGATTCAAATTTCTATCTATTCACTTTTCCCTTGCATTATCCTTCAAACTTTGGTAGAATTATATCTTGTGAGTGCACCTCACTTACTCGTGGCGAAAGACCATGAGTCATTAGACCAAAAGAGGAGGAAAATATCAATGGCTAAATACGAAATTCTTTATATCATTCGTCCAAACATTGAAGAAGAAGCTAAAAACGCTTTGGTAGCACGTTTCGATTCTATCTTGACTGACAACGGTGCAACTGTTGTTGAATCAAAAGATTGGGAAAAACGTCGTCTTGCATACGAAATCCAAGATTTCCGTGAAGGACTTTACCACGTTGTTAACGTTGAAGCAAACGACGATGCAGCTCTTAACGAGTTCGACCGTCTTTCAAAAATCAACGGTGACATTCTTCGTCACATGATCGTTAAACTTGACGCGTAAGAAGGTAAATTATGATTAATAATGTCGTACTCGTTGGTCGCATGACCCGTGATGCGGAACTTCGTTATACACCAAGTAACGTTGCTGTTGCAACATTCAGCCTTGCGGTTAACCGTAACTTCAAGGGTGCTAATGGTGAACGTGAAACAGACTTTATTAACTGTGTTATCTGGCGCCAGCAAGCTGAAAATTTGGCTAACTGGGCTAAGAAAGGCGCATTGATTGGAATTACAGGTCGTATTCAGACTCGTAACTATGAAAATCAACAAGGTCAACGTGTTTACGTAACTGAAGTTGTCGCTGATAATTTCCAAATGTTGGAAAGCCGTGCGGCACGTGAAGGTCACAGTGGTGGTTCTTACAACGCTGGAGGATTTGATAATTCAAATTCATTCGGTGGTGGAGCTTCAACTGGTGGTTCATTTGGTGGATCACAACCTGCGCAATCTACACCAAACTTCGGTCGTGATGAGAGTCCATTTGGTAATTCAAATCCAATGGATATTTCAGATGACGATCTCCCATTCTAAGAATGGACAAAACGAATTAAATATATAAAGGAGAAATAAACATGGCTCAACAACGTCGTGGCGGATTCAAACGCCGTAAAAAAGTTGATTACATCGCAGCTAACAAAATCGAATATGTTGATTACAAAGATACTGAGCTTCTTAGCCGTTTCGTTTCAGAACGTGGTAAAATTCTTCCACGTCGTGTAACAGGAACTTCAGCTAAAAACCAACGTAAAGTAACAACAGCGATTAAACGCGCTCGCGTTATGGCACTTATGCCTTACGTAAACGAAGACTAAAAATAATACCCTCGACTGAGGGTGTTTTTTTATGCCTTGATTTTGTAGTTTTTTGTTATTTTTAGGCTTGTGTGCTGAGTTTTATTTTATACTTTAGAGAAAAAGAAAAACCAACTGGTCTTCTCATTTATCTTGAGGAGCTAGTTGGTTGTTTTGTGGTATATAGAGTGTGTTTTCTAAGAAATCATCAAATTTTTGGTCGTTAACGAGGATATCGACATTGTCTTTGAAGACCTTGAAGCGGTTGGATAACCAGTGTGTTTTGATGTCTGCCCAATTGTTGAAGCGACTCCACCTGTAAGGAAGTGTAGGGTCCTGTTTTTCAAAGACATAGATAGTGCCGTCTTTTTCGTAAGCTATAGCCGTGTGGAAATTGCTGACATCACCAGGGCTATTTTGAAAGACCGATAGGAGTTTAACCTTCTCTGGAAACTTGAGTCCAGCTTTTTTCCAAGCTTTAAGGAGATCGTCTGTAGACTGATAGCTGATATTATCACCAAAAAGGAGATTGTAGAGAGCTTGATCCTTGGCAGTTAACTCTTTGTGGTGTGACTTAAGATCTATAAATTCGTTTTGAAGGGGGAGTTCTAATTTGGTGAGGTCCTCTGAGCTTGTAATAAGGTCGTGAAGAAGGAGGAAAGATGTTCGTCGACAGTTTAAGTCGTCAGTAAAGTGTGATTTATTCTCTTCAAAAGTTTTTTCATTAAGGAAGGTGACGAATTGGTTTTGATCTTTGCCGATTTTACTTTTGGTCCATTTTTTGACAACTGGCTGAAGGTTTGTATTTTCCTGATTGTAACGAGTAATATAAGGGGCTAGATTATCCCAGTCTTTGGTCGGGATGCCTTTGCTTTTTAAGGCTTTGGCTAGCTGTTTTTCTTGAGTGGGAGTCGTCACGTTGTTGAAACTATAGTAAGCTTGATAGTTTTTCTGAGTATTCTTGTGGCTGCATGCCATAAGTAATAGGCAGCAAGCAATGATTAGTAGAGGGAATTTGATACGCATCTATTGGATTTCTTTCTTTTGTCTATTAACTTTAACATTTTAGTATAGAACAACCAACTGTGTCAAGATTTCTGACGTAAAAAAGCACCCTTCTGGGTGCTTGGAGTTGAGATTGATTAAGATGCAGGTGCGTAAGTACTTTGAACGTTGTAGTGACGTTTGAAGAAGTATTTGGCAACACCAGCGATGACACCAATGATAAGGATTACAATTGGTGAAAGACCAGGGTTGAGGTAGCTTGGAAGAAGGGCTGTAAGACTAAAGAGGGCAAACCATGCAATAAAAGAGAGAGTGATGATGGTCATGCTGAACCACCATTTTGGACGTTCTTCTTTTGGTTTGTTATTGTGACGGTAGATGTAGTGATAAGGGGTATACATAGCAAGGCCTCCAATGAATGACACTGAAAGAAGGGTTGTGAGGCCGTAGCTGGTTTGTGTACCTGAGAAACCAAAGATTGCGTTCATGATTGCAACGATGGCTAGAAGGAAGAGTGAGGTATCAAGCCACATTTTCCAAGGTGTTTTGTCTGTTTCTGGTACTTCTTTGTTCGGTTCACCAGTTTCAGGTTGTTGGTGTTTTTCAGGGGAGAAGCTAGCTGCCCAAACAGTTGGAGCACCAAGGAGTCCACGTCCTGTGATTCCTTTTTTCTGGTTTTCGATAAGTTCAGGAATAATATCGCCAAGAATGTCTTTGATTTCTTGGTCTGATTTACCATCTTTGATGAGTTGGTTAGTTGCGATGTGGATAAATTCTTGGTTTTTCTTGGTGAGTTTTTGGATGTCCATGAGATGACCTTTCGATAAATAGTATTATTTTTTAGTTTTGTAGTTTAGGGATAAGAAGAGGCTCTATGTTAGAACCATTTTTTCCTGATAAAGTAGATAACAACGCAGGATGACCCGAAGGCTGCGATGAAAAAGATAACCCAAAAGGCATTATCTAAATCGTTTAGAGGCATAGAATTATTTTTAAAGTTCATGCCGTAGGCGGAGAAGATAACGGTTGGGATGTCCAGAGCCATAGTCATGAGAGCGAGTGTCTTCATGATAGTGTTCTGGTTGTTGCCGATGATAGAAGCAGCGGTTTCAGCCATGGCATTCAAGACATTTTCATAGATGCCTGCCATCTCAATGGCCTGTTGGGTTTCGACCAGCGTATCTTCCAGGAGATCCTCGTCCTCGATATATTTCTTCAAGCTAGAGGCGTTACCTGTTAGCTTTTTGACAATTCGCTCATTCATCTTAAGCGAGGCTTTTAGGTAGACAATGGATTTTTCCAATTCCATCATGTCAATCAAGTGCTCGTTTTTTGTCGCATTTTCCAACTGAGCTTCCAATTTATCACTCTGACGGTCGATAGAACGTAGGGCGGTAAGGTAAAGTTGAGCATTGCGATAGAGAATCTGAAAGACAAAACGAGTCTTCATAAAGGTGTAGAAGTTACGTACACGGTGGTTGAGGAAGTTGTCCATGAGGCTGATGTCCTCGAGACAGGTTGTAACAACCACCTCATCGGTAACGATGATACCCAATGGAATAGTGACGTAGTAGCTTTTGTTATTACGCTCTTCTTGGGTTGGGACGTCGACCAGAATCAGGGTGTAGTCATCTTCGACATCGATACGTGATGTTTCTTCCACGTCCAGAGGGGCACGGAGGTCTTGAATATCAATGTTAAAACGTTCTGCGACCTTCATGGCTTCTTCTTGGGAAGGGTTCACCAAATGAATCCAAGCACCAGGCTCGAATGTTTCAATTTCTTTGAATTCTTTTCCGGTGGATAAGAACATTTGTTTCAATGGGAACCCCTCCTTTGTCATTAGGTAAGCGCTAGCGCCTTGATTACAAAAGGATTTTTACAATCGCTTTTAAGTAAAATAAACACTGCTCTTAGCTTTTTTTAGTGATGTCAAATGAGGCTTGGGACGATGTTCCTTGCCTTTTTTAGACACTCCAATATTATACTACATTTGAAACATTTTTGGGCTGGATAAATTGAAATTTTGTTATAATATGAGAGAAAGTCGGGATGGATTTTCCATCCGTCTGTAGAAAGGAGTGGCCGTAGCTTCTGGGTTAGGGTCTCTTAAAATATGCAAGATAAGTTAGTGATTCATGGAGCAAGAGCTCACAATTTAAAAAATATCGATGTGGAGATTCCACGTGATAAACTGGTAGTGGTTACGGGTTTGTCAGGTTCTGGGAAGTCTTCCTTGGCCTTTGATACCATCTATGCAGAGGGGCAACGTCGTTATGTTGAAAGTCTCTCGGCTTATGCTCGTCAGTTTTTGGGTAATATGGAGAAACCTGATGTGGACTCGATTGATGGTTTGAGTCCTGCCATCTCCATTGATCAGAAAACAACAAGCAAAAACCCTCGTTCGACTGTAGGGACAGCAACGGAGATTAATGACTATCTTCGTCTCCTTTATGCGCGTGTGGGTGTCCCCTATTGTCCTAATGGTCATGGAGCCATTCAGTCGTCCTCTGTGGAACAGATTGTTGACGAGGTTCTAGCCCTTCCAGAGCGTACACGTATGCAGATTTTAGCGCCGATTGTTCGTCGTAGAAAAGGGCAACACAAGGCCGTTTTTGAGCGTGTACAAAAGGACGGTTATGTTCGTGTTCGTGTAGATGGTGAGATTTACGATGTCACAGAAGTGCCAGAGTTGTCTAAGTCTAAGATGCATAATATCGAAGTGGTTGTGGACCGCTTGGTGAATAAGGAGGGTATCCGTAGTCGTCTCTTTGATTCGGTGGAGGCGGCCCTTCGTTTAGCAGATGGCTACTTGATTGTGGATACTATGGATGATAATGAGTTGCTTTACTCAGAGCATTATTCTTGTCCAGTTTGTGGCTTCACAGTGCCAGAGTTGGAGCCGCGTCTCTTTTCATTCAATGCACCGTTTGGCTCTTGTCCGACCTGTGACGGTTTGGGTAATAAACTGGAAGTTGATATGGATTTGGTTATCCCTGATGCTAGTAAAACCTTGCGTGAAGGTGCTCTGGCGCCTTGGAATCCTATATCATCCAACTATTATCCAGCTATGCTTGAGCAGGCCATGGAGCAGTTCGGCGTGGATATGGATACACCATTTGAAAATCTGAAAAAAGAAGAACAGGATTTGATCCTCTATGGATCTGGGGACCGCGAATTCCACTTCCATTATGTTAATGATTTTGGTGGGGTGCGTGATATTGACATTCCTTTTGAAGGGGTTGTGACTAATATTAATCGTCGCTACCACGAGACCAATAGTGATTTCACTCGCAATGTCATGCGAGGTTATATGAATGAGTTGTCATGTCCAACTTGTCATGGCTATCGTCTTAACGAAGCAGCTCTCTCGGTTCGTGTTGGTGGTGAGAATGGCCTAAATATTGGTCAAATCTCTGATTTGTCTATTTCAGATCATCTTCAGGAAATTGATAGTCTGGAATTAGGTGAAAATGAAGGAATGATTGCCCGTCCAATTATCAAGGAAATCAAGGATCGCTTGACTTTCCTTAATAATGTAGGTCTTAATTATTTGACCCTCTCTCGTATGGCCGGAACCCTTTCTGGGGGTGAGAGTCAGCGTATCCGTTTGGCGACACAGATTGGCTCTAACCTTTCTGGAGTCCTATATGTTTTGGATGAGCCTTCTATTGGGCTTCATCAGCGTGACAATGATCGCTTGATATCAAGTCTTAAAAAGATGCGTGACTTGGGCAATACCCTGATTGTGGTGGAGCATGATGAAGATACTATGCGTGAGGCTGACTGGCTTATTGATGTGGGACCTGGTGCTGGTGCTTTTGGTGGTCAAATCATGGCCTCAGGAACCCCAGAGGAAGTTGCTAAGAACAAGAATTCAATCACCGGGCAATATCTGTCAGGTGCAAAATCAATTCCTGTTCCTCTGGAACGTCGTGTAGGTAATGGTCGTTTTATAGAGGTTAAAGGTGCTAGCGAGAATAACCTGAAGAATGTATCTGTCAAGTTTCCACTTGGAAAGTTGATTGCAGTCACTGGTGTTTCTGGTTCGGGAAAATCGACTTTGGTTAACGGAATTCTCAAGAAAAAGATTGCCCAAGAGCTCAATCGCAATAGTGAGAAACCTGGTAAACACAAATCAGTGTCAGGAATCGAGCATATCGAGCGTTTGATTGATATTGACCAAAGTCCAATTGGGCGTACACCTCGTTCTAATCCAGCGACTTATACAGGCGTTTTTGACGATATTCGTGATCTTTTTGCCCAAACCAATGAGGCCAAGATTCGCGGTTACAAGAAGGGACGTTTCTCTTTCAATGTCAAGGGTGGCCGTTGTGAAGCCTGCTCTGGTGATGGTATTATCAAGATTGAGATGCATTTCTTGCCTGATGTTTATGTCCCTTGTGAGGTTTGTCATGGCACACGCTATAATTCTGAGACCTTAGAAGTTCGCTATAAGGGGAAAAATATTGCTGAAATTTTGGATATGACAGTTGATGACGCAGTTGACTTCTTTGCGGCTATTCCTAAGATTGCTCGTAAGGTGCAGACTATCAAAGATGTAGGACTTGGGTATGTGACCTTGGGACAACCAGCAACAACCCTATCAGGTGGTGAGGCTCAACGTATGAAACTAGCTAGTGAGTTGCACAAACGCTCTACTGGGAAGTCCTTCTACATTCTGGATGAACCGACGACGGGTCTCCATACAGATGACATTGCTCGTCTTTTGAAGGTGCTTCAGCGTTTTGCGGATGATGGCAACACTGTTCTCGTGATTGAGCACAATCTGGATGTTATCAAGACCGCAGACCATATCATCGATTTGGGTCCTGAAGGCGGTGTCGGTGGAGGTACTATCGTTGCTACAGGGACTCCAGAAGAGGTAGCAGCCGTTCCGGAAAGCTACACAGGACAATATTTGAAAGAAAAATTGACATAAAGGAAAAAGGGCTCTCTGAGTCTTTTTTTGCTTTAGGCTGGTTTAAGTTGAGTTTGCTATTCTATGGTTAAGAAAAAAGATACAGGAGCCAGACTATGGTTAAAAAGCGTTTTTTTATAGGATTTAATGGTATTCTTCTAGCCTTATTTCTAGATATTTGTCTTTTAATTAGTATTCGTACAGTGGATCATCACGGCCATTTTCAATCAGCAACAGATAAATGGGAAACTTTGCTTTATGTTTTAGGAATTTATTTTAGTTTTCTCCTTTTTGAAGTAATTTTTTATCTTATTCTGAAACACCGTAGAAATAAACAAGTTTTGGAACAGGTCTTATAAAGGCCTGTCTTTTTGTGTTCAGTGGTAGTGACATTTATGTCACTATTTTTTTGAAAAGGGAGAACTTATAATGACCTTATACCCAAATCCACTAGGTCTCCAAGACGACTAAATCTTTGTATAGTCCAAGTGGTTATTGCTGTATTTATTTTTGAAAAGAAAGGAGAAATAAGAATGCGAACTAAGGCATATGGTGAAGAGCTCAATGCTGAAACCTTAGAAAATGTTACAGGGGGTGGTTTTGTATCTAAACCTCAAACCTTACCTGAACGATTGGGTTGGAACAAATGGTGGTTGAAAAGAAGACCTCCTTATGGCGATTAGAAGTTACCATGAGCACCAGATATGGGAAAGAGGAGTATGGATAAACAGAAGAATAATCTTATTAGAAGTTTAAGCATTGTTATCGTGATTGTCTGGCTATTTATTGTGATCATAAATGCTACACTAAGTTTCACCGAAGGTGTTGCTTTTATTGACCATTGTCTCGTCTGGTCAACTTTTTCACTAGCTTTTTCTTTGTTTGCGCTTAGAGTAGCGAGTAAGGATAAGGAGAAATGATTGTCTCTGCTGATTATTATAGTCTTAGGTTGAGTTTATTTGCTTAGCCTTTTCTTTTTATCTTTAATCCTATGGAATAGTGACATCTATGTCACTATTTTTTATTTCGTTAAGCTCTTATAATGAAGTCATAGCTTGGACTTAGTGGCTAAAATATTAATATAAATAGAAAAAGGAGAGGAACATGGTAATTAGTGTCATGGTACCATTGCTTTTGTTAATTGGTAAAAAGTAAGATGTAACACAGTAAACAAATAAGGAGAATACATGAAGAAAATACAATTTATTTTGATGGCGAGTTTTGTTTTAGGTACTTGCCAGTTAGCGGTGCTTAGTGGAGCAGCGGATGAGTTAGATGTTAAGGAATCTACAGTCGAATTATCCAATAATTCTGTTGAGAATGTGGAAGTTTCTTCTGAAACAGCTTCTCAACAGGTAGCTAAGAAAGTTGAATCTATTAGTGAGACAAAGGAAAATTCTCTTCCTCAATCATCACAGACAGGAGTGGTTGAGACAGAAGTAAGGTCCGAAGAGGTCTCGGTTGAAACTTATGAAAAGAATCTTGAAAACCTGAAGCCAGTCTCTTATAGTGATGTCACAAATATGTTGACTGAAGATGGCGGGGACCATATCCTTTATGTTGGCCGGCCAACCTGCTACTATTGTCGTCAAAATTCTCCAGTTTTGAAGGATTTCAATACCCTGATTGATGGTCAGCTTCTTTATTACAATACAGATTCAGATCAGTTGGACCGTGAGTCTCGTAAAATACTATTTGATAAGCTAGGAATTCCAGGGACTCCAAGTGTCATTCGTCTCAAAAATGGTCAATTGGTTTCTGGCTATCTTGGCAGTGCTCCAGATGCCCAAGCTATTTATCAGGCTGTTTTCAAGGAAGATAC
Source organism: Streptococcus sp. CCH5-D3 (assembly GCF_001556435.1). Classification (NCBI taxonomy): domain Bacteria; kingdom Bacillati; phylum Bacillota; class Bacilli; order Lactobacillales; family Streptococcaceae; genus Streptococcus; species Streptococcus sp. CCH5-D3. Next base: position 102,546 of record NZ_LSIW01000060.1, on the reverse strand, counting down.
TGAGAAAACAGAGACACCAGAGGGAACAGGAATAGTAGAGAAGGTGGAAAATCCCTTACCTGAGTCCTCTTCTGAAGATACTATCAAGGATAGTGATAAGGATGTAATTAATCATACTGAAGGGTCTGTTACTAGCCTAATGTCTCAAATTAAGCAAGTTTTTAGGAATCTAACAGATCTGCTTATAAGTCTTTTAGGGAAATTTATCTAACAGACTATTTTCTAAGTTGGAGAAATAAAAGAACTTATCAAATATGATTTCTTCTTTGCTTGTCTTGTTTGTGAAGAATACCTTAACGGCCTTTGTAACGGCTTATTTTGGAGTAACAGGAATGACTTTCTTCACGCTCTATTTGGCTAGTTTAGGGGATACCATGACTAAGCTGATGACTTATGTGCCATTTAGTTTTATGCGAGCAGTCTTTACTAGTGGTCAAGGGTTCTTTAATCTTCGCGAAGCCTTTGTTTTGTTTGTTTGGACTACGGTTTTGCTCATTTTTATGCCAACTATCTACGAAAAGCGAGCCTTTGTGTAATGCTAATAAAGTCAGAGTTTGATCTGGCTTTTTCTTTATGACCTCAAAAAAACAATCTAAAATGTCAATTTAATCCTTTAAAATCTGAAAATTTGGTATAATTAACCTAAAATACCAAAGGAGTAATTTATAATGCAACGTAGACTTGAACGATTTGATGCCAAACTTGCCCAATCAGGCCTTGATGCCTTGTTGGTGACAGGACAAAAAAATATCTATTATTTGACAGATTTCTGGGGGACAAATGCGACTGTCTTCATTACTAAGAATCGTCGCCTCTTCTTAACCGATTCACGTTATACCCTCATTGCCAAACAATCCGTGCATGGCTTTGATATTATCGAAAGTAAGGACCCACTTAAGGATATTGTTAAAATTATCGAGGCTGATAAACTGGAAACAATCGGATTTGATAATCAGGTATCATTTGCTTACTATCAAGGTCTTCAAGCGATTTTTGAAGGCTACACTTTATCACCACAAAGCAACTTCATGGAAGAGTTGCGTATGATTAAGGACGAAAAAGAATTGGCAACTATCCGTAAGGCTTGTTCTATCTCAGACCGTGCCTTTACAGATGTACTTGATTTTATTAAACCAGGTCAAACAACAGAACTACAAGTGGCAAACTTCCTAGATTTCCGTATGCGTGAGTACGGAGCTTCAGGGGTTTCCTTTGAGTCTATCATTGCTTCAGGTTACCGTTCTGCTATGCCTCATGGGGTTGCTTCAGAAAAGGTTATCCAATCTGGTGAAACCTTAACGATGGACTTTGGTTGCTACTACAACCACTACGTTAGCGATATGACTCGTACTATCCATATTGGTGACACCACTGATGAGGAGCGTGAAATTTATGATATCGTTCTACGTTCTAACCAGGCCTTGATTGACGCAGCTAAGGCTGGTATGACACGTCGTGACTATGATAAGGTTGCGCGTGAGGTTATTGTCGAAGCGGGCTACGGTGACTACTTTACACATGGTATTGGACATGGTATCGGTCTTGACATTCACGAGATTCCTTACTTTGGTAACTCTGATGAGACTATCGAAGCTGGTATGGTCTTGACGGACGAGCCAGGTGTTTATTTGGCTGATAAATACGGTGTTCGTATCGAAGATGACATCATTATCACAGAAAATGGTTGTGAATTGATTACCCTTGCGCCTAAGGAATTGATTGTTCTCTAAGATTTGGAGGAATACTTTATGCCAAACCGTTTATCTTGGCAAGATTATTTTATGGCTAATGCAGAGCTGATTTCTAAGCGCTCTACGTGTGACCGTGCCTTTGTTGGAGCTGTTTTAGTCAAGGACAAGCGTATTATCGCTACAGGTTATAACGGCGGAGTTTCTGAGACTGATAACTGTAACGAAGTAGGCCACTATATGGAAGATGGTCATTGTATTCGTACGGTACACGCAGAGATGAATGCCCTTATCCAATGTGCCAAAGAGGGGATTTCTACCAAAAATACAGAGATTTATGTGACTCATTTTCCTTGTATCAACTGCACCAAAGCTCTCTTGCAAGCTGGTATTGTTAAGATTACATACAAGGCCAATTATAGGCCCCATCCCTTTGCGATTGAATTGATGGAACAAAAAGGCGTTTCTTATTTGCAACATGATGTTCCAGAGGTTCACTTAGGAATGGATGACTAGTTTGTTCTTTGAAAAAAGCCTGAGGATTGGGCTTGAATCTATAAAACATTTGAGCCATGCTATCATTTATGGTAGAATAAACTGATAATAATTTTTTACAAAGAGGTATTTAATAATGATTGAAGCAAGTAAACTCCGTGCGGGTATGACTTTCGTAACTAACGATGGCAAATTGATCAAAGTTCTTGAAGCTAGCCACCACAAACCTGGTAAAGGTAACACAATCATGCGTATGAAATTGCGTGATGTTCGTTCAGGTTCAACTTTTGATACTAGCTATCGTCCAGAAGAAAAATTTGAACAAGCAATCATCGAAACAGTACCAGCACAATACTTGTACCAAATGGATGATACTGCATACTTCATGAACACTGAAACATATGACCAATATGAAATCCCAGTAGCCAACGTTCAAGAAGAATTGAAATTTATCCTTGAAAACTCAGACGTAAAAATCCAATTCTACGGAACAGAAGTTATTGGTGTTCAAGTTCCAACAACTGTTGAATTGACTGTTACTGAAACACAACCATCAATCAAAGGTGCAACAGTTACAGGTTCAGGTAAACCTGCAACACTTGAAACTGGTCTTGTGGTTAACGTTCCAGACTTTATCGAAGCTGGTCAAAAATTGGTTATCAACACAGCTGAAGGTACTTACGTATCACGTGCCTAAGCCCAACTAAGTCTTTCAAACCACTGGTTTGAAGGCTTTATTTTCCAAACTAACGGAAAGGAAACATGCGATGACTACAGAAAATATCGGTGAAATTGTAATTGCCCCTCGCGTGCTCGAAGTGATTACAGGTATCGCTGCAACTAAAGTGGAAGGTGTTTACGCCCTTCAAAATAAAAATGTTACGGATAGTCTCAGCAAAACAAGCTTGGGACGTGGTGTTTACCTCCGAACAGAAGAAGATGGTACTGTAAATGCTGATATCTACGTCTCACTTCAGTATGGGGTTAACGTACCAGCGGTTTCAATTGAAATTCAAAAGGCTGTTAAAGCAGCTGTCTATGATATGGCAGAAGTGGCAATTTCAGAAGTCAATGTTCACGTTGAATCTATTGTTACTGAAAAGTCACAAAAACCAGACTTGGCTGAATTGTTTAACGAGGATTTTTTGAATGACTAATATCTTTAAAGATTCACGTCGTGACCTTCGTGAGCGTGCTTTTCAAACGCTTTTTGCCCTTGAATTTGGTGGAGAAGCTCTGGAACAAGCACATTTCGTTTACACTTATGACAAGCCAATTGACGAAGAAACTGAAGTTGATGTACCAGCCTTTCTCCTTAGCCTAGTAACAGGTGTCCGTGAAGAGTTGGCCCAACTTGATAGTCAAATTGAAGAAAAGTTGAAAGAGGGTTGGAGCCTCTCACGTTTGATTGTGACAGATCGTACTCTCCTTCGTTTGGGACTTTATGAAATCACGTCATTTGAAGAAACACCAGGACGTGTAGCTATTAACGAAATCATTGAAATCGCTAAAAAATATTCTGATGAAACATCTGCTAAGTTCATTAATGGTGTACTTAGTCAGTTTGTGACAGATGAAGCATAAGCAAAAGAAGTTGAGCGTTGTTTCAACTTCTTTTTTTCTACAAATGTAACAAGAAAAAAGTCGCAAGCGGAGATTTCTTGCGACTTTCATTTATATACTGCCACCAGCAATCAGACTCACTGGAAGTACATAATCACGATTAACTGTTTTGCCTTTAATTTTCTTGAGAAGAATTTCGACACAAAGCTTAGCAATTTCATCCAAAGGTTGTTGGATAGTTGCTAACTCTGGGTAGAAGTGACGGATAAAGGCGGTACCGTCATAACCGATGATTTTTAGGTCATCTGGGATAGAAAGTCCCAATTGTCTAACTACCTTCATAACCAAGATAGCTGTTAAATCGTCCGAAACAAAGATGCCATCTGGCTTTTCACGAGAAATGATAGATTTGATTTCTAATTCTCGTCGCATGAGAGACAAATCGTTTGGAACGGGACAGATAATACCTTTTTTGTCCAACTCATAATTAAAACCTAGTTGACGGAGTCCTGTTGGAGAATCCGAATTATCATAACCTGTAATCATGACAATTCGTTGACAACCAGCTTTAACCAGAGCTCTTGCGGCTAACTTCCCACCTTCAAAGTTGTCAGATGAAACGATAGGAATCTTTGGGGCGAGATTACGGTCGAAGGCAACGATGGGAGCTTCAACCTTCTCATAATCCTCAATGCCAAGATTGTGGCTAGACGAGATGATGCCATCACATTGATTGGCGGCAAGCATCTCCAAATAGTCCTTTTCCTTGTTAGGATCATGCTCACTGTTACAAATGATGGTTTTATAGCCTTGCTTAAAGAGTTCATCTTCAAGACGTTCAATAAGCTCAGCATAAAAGACATTGGAGATATTTGGGAAAATCAAGCCAACAAGTTTGGCCGACTTTCCTTGAAGACCTCGAGCTAAATTATTAGGTTTATAGTTGAGTTCTTGCATAGCAGCGTGAACTTTGTCAATGGTCTTCTGTGAGAGGTAGCCCTTTTTGTTTATGACGCGAGAAACTGTGGTTGGGCTCACACCAGCCAGTTCGGCAACGTCAGTAAGCTTTGCGACCATAAATCACCTTAGTATTTCAAGTCGAAGTAGTGTCCAGAAACGTTCCCTGATGTCACTTTGATACCAGTTTGTTCTGCACTTGGGAAGACGCGGCTAGTGAAGACTTTTTCACCTTTGTTGAAGAAAATTTCAACGATTGAATTGTCTACAAAGATGTTTGCTGTTGCAGCTTGACCGGCATCAAGAGTACATTCACGACTTGTGCCAAAGTCAGTCGCATATTGTTCACCAGCTTTAGAACGGTCAAGGATAACTTTTCCGTTTTCAGTATCAACTGTAAGTGACAAGCCATTTCCTTCTTGGTCTGCGAAGAGGACAAGTTCTGTTTGAGTGTTAGCTTCAAAGTTAAGTTCAAGCTCGTAAGTGTTAGTTGTTGCCGTTTTTTCAGAGAAATCTTCTTGGCTAGCACGTAAGCTTGTAATGGCTTCGACTGGATATTGGTAGAGTTTGCCATCTTTAATAGACAATTCTTTAACCAAGCTCATAGCCCCTTGGTAGTCGTATTTGTCAGTTGGATAGTCCACATCTGGAAGACCGATCCAGCTGACAATAAGGGCACGACCATCTGGAGTATTAAAGCCTTGAGTTGCATATGCTTCAAATCCGTAGTCCAAGTTGATAATTGGTGTGCCATCAACGAGGGCAGGTTTTTCTGTGTCGAAATCTTGGAAAATCTTATAAGTGTTAGGGTAGATGTTACCGTAGTCAAGTTCAGCTTTATCGAGACCTTGTGGGCTATAAAGAAGAACAGGTTTGCCATCTACAAAGACAAGGTTAGGACACTCAATCATGTACTCTGACCCAGTGCCACCAAAGTCAAGATTACCAACCTCAACCCAGTTTTCGACATCATTGTCTACTGCCTTGTAAAGTTTGATATAACCTTGTTTATCGTGGTTTTGAGCACCTACGATAGCGTAGAATTGTCCCTTGTAATCGAAGATTTGAGGGTCACGGAAGTGCCCAGTAGCGTCAGCAGGTTGTTTGATAAGAACCTTGTCGAATTTTTCGATTTTGCCGTCTTTATCCATCCAAGCGCCGATTTGACGTGGGTCACGAATCCAGTTTTCATCACGAACGTTCCCAGTATAGAAGATAAAGAGTTTATCACCGATTTGATAAGCAGAACCTGAGTAGGCACCGTGGCTATCATTTTCATGGTCTGGCAAGAGTTTGACACCAGTTTCTGTAAAGTGAACCAAATCTTCAGTTTCAGTATGCACCCATTGTTTCAAACCATGAGCAGCTCCAAATGGCCAACTTTGGTAGAAAAGTTGGAACTTACCATTAAAGTAAGAAAAACCGTTTGGATCATTAAGAAGCCCTGTTTCTGGTTCGATATGGTAACTTGCACGCCAAGGTGATTTAGCGACATTTTCTCTAATCTTTGTTTTTTCTTCGTCTGTCCAATCTGCGTATGGACGGTAACGAACTTCTGTTGGTAGATTCATATTTAGTAATCTCCTAATCTATTTGTTAATAATATAGTAAACGTTTTACCTATAAAAATCAACGATTTATAACAAAAAATAAAAAAATATGCTAAACGGTTGACATATGGCAGAAAGATGCTAAAATAGTTATCGTAAAGAAAAGCTAAACGCTTTCATACCAAATTTTATTAAGGAGAATTTTGCAAATGGATAACAAACAAATTGCAAAAGAAGTCATCGATGCCCTCGGTGGACGTGAAAACGTCAACAGTGTTGCTCACTGTGCGACTCGTCTACGTGTGATGGTCAAAGATGAAAACAAAATCAATAAAGAAAAGGCTGAGAACATTGAAAAAGTTCAAGGTGCTTTCTTTAACTCAGGTCAATACCAAATGATTTTTGGTACAGGTACTGTTAACAAGATTTACGACGAAGTCGTTGCTCAAGGTCTTCCAACAGCATCTAAAGACGAACAAAAAGCAGAAGCTGCTAAACAAGGTAACTGGTTCCAACGTGCTATCCGTTCATTCGGTGACGTTTTCGTTCCATTGCTTCCAGCAATCGTAGCGACTGGTCTTTTCATGGGTATCCGTGGAGCAATCAATAACGATACAGTTCTTGGTTTGTTCGGTACAACATCAAAAGCTTTTGCTGCTACTGATTTCTATACTTACACAGTTGTATTGACAGATACAGCCTTCGCCTTCTTCCCAGCCTTGATTTGTTGGTCAGCCTTTAACGTATTTGGTGGTTCACCACTTCTTGGTTTGGTTCTTGGTTTGATGATGGTTAACAACGCCCTTCCTAACGCTTGGGATGTTGCATCAGGTGCTGCTAAACCAATTTACTTCTTTGATTTTATTCCAGTAGTAGGTTACCAAAACTCAGTGCTTCCAGCCTTCTTCGTAGGTTTGCTTGGTGCTAAGTTCGAGCAATGGGTTCGTAAATGGGTTCCAGACGTTCTTGACCTTCTCTTGCGTCCACTTATCGTCTTCGCAGTAATGTCAGCTTTGGCCCTCTTTATCATTGGCCCTGTCTTCCATACTGTTGAAAGCTATGTTCTTGCTGCTACAGAATGGATTCTTAACTTGCCATTTGGTCTTGCTGGTCTTGTTCTTGGTGGAGTTCACCAAGTTATCGTCGTTACAGGGGTTCACCACGTCTTTAACTTGCTTGAAGCTAACCTCATTGCTAATACTGGTAAAGACCCACTTAACGCTATCATCACAGCTGCTATGACTGCCCAAGCTGGTGCGACACTTGCAGTGGGTGTTAAAACTAAAGATGCTAAATTGAAAGCACTTGCTTTCCCTGCAACTCTTTCAGCGGTACTTGGTATCACTGAACCAGCTATCTTCGGGGTTAACCTTCGTTTCGGTAAACCATTTATCATGGGTCTTATTGCCGGTGCTGCTGGTGGTTGGTTGGCATCAATCCTTAACCTTGCTGGTACAGGATTTGGTGTAACAATCGTTCCTGGTACACTTCTTTACCTTAACGGTCAAGTACTTAAATATGTTCTTATGGTACTTGTAACACTTGCTCTTGGTTTCGCTCTTACTTGGATCTTCGGTTACAAAGAGGAAGAAGTTGAAGCTCAAAAAGAAGTTGTTGCTGAAGATATTGCATCTGCAGAATCAGCTCCAGTTGCATTGCAAGCTGAAACAATCGCTGCTCCACTTAAAGGTGAAGTTGTAGCTTTGGAAAATGTTAATGATCCAGTCTTCTCATCAGGAGCCATGGGTAAAGGTGCCGCTATCAAACCTTCAGGTAACCAAGTAGTTGCACCATTTGATGGCGAAGTACAAATCGCCTTCCCAACAGGTCACGCTTACGGTCTTAAATCTGATAAAGGTGCTGAAGTGCTTATCCACATCGGTATCGATACTGTCTCACTTGACGGTAAAGGATTTGATGCTAAAGTTCAAGCAAATCAACGTATTAAAAAAGGTGATGTCTTGGCTACCTTCGATAGCTCAGTAATCACTGAAGCAGGTCTTGACGATACAACTATGGTTATCGTTACAAACACTGCAGACTTCGAAGATGTTTCATCAGTAGCGACTGGTTCGGTTGCTGAAGGTGCAGACTTCATCGCAGTTAAATAATAAGCTAGGAAAGTCGAAGCCAATTCGGCTTTTTTAGTTAAATGGCTCATAAAGATAAGTGTGAAGCAGAGCAGTCTGTGCCTCCTTGAACAAGGTCTCATTTAGATTGTCTTTTGCCTAGCTTTTCTTTATAATAGTATAAAATAGTTATTTATTGATTACAAAAGGAGATAGCTTTACCTATGGCTAAACTTTACGGAAGCTTGGAAGCTGGTGGTACAAAATTTGTTTGTGCTGTTGGCGATGAGAAATTCCAAGTCGTTGAAAAAACTCAATTCCCAACAACTACACCTTACGAAACAATTGACCGTACGATTGAATTTTTCAAACGTTATGAAGATCAATTGGCTGGAATTGCAATTGGTTCATTTGGACCAATTGATGTTGATCCAAACTCTGAAACATATGGTTTTGTGACTTCAACACCAAAACCACATTGGTCAAATGTCGACCTTCTTGGTTTGATTGCTAAAGAGTTTAATATTCCTTTCTACTTTACGACTGATGTTAACTCATCTGCTTATGGTGAGACACTTGTTCGTAAAGGTGTTAAGAGTCTTGTTTACTACACTATCGGAACTGGTATTGGAGCCGGTGCTATTCAAAATGGTGAGTTCATTGGTGGTATGGGTCACACTGAAGCTGGTCACGTATATGTACCTCTTCACCCAAATGATGTTTCCAATGAATTTAACGGAACTTGTCCATTCCACCGCGGATGTTTGGAAGGTTTGGCTGCTGGTCCATCACTTGAAGCCCGTACAGGTATTCGTGGTGAATTGATTGAGCAAAATTCTGAGGTTTGGGATGTTCAAGCTTACTACATTGCTCAAGCTGCTGTCCAGGCAACTGTGCTCTACCGTCCAGAAGTTATCGTCTTTGGGGGTGGTGTTATGGGACAAGAACACATGCTTCGTCGTGTCCGTGAAAAATTCACAGCTCTTTTGAATGGTTACCTTCCAGTGCCAGACGTGACTGAGTATATTGTGACACCTGCTGTTTCAGGTAATGGCTCTGCGACACTTGGTAACTTTGCACTTGCCAAAGATGTAGCTGACAAACACTCACGCAAATAAGCAAAATATGTAAAATCGCTTTAAGACATGATCTTAAGGCGTTTTGCTCTATACAGGAGGATGTAATGGAACCTTTATTTTTAGATTCGCCAATGCATGAAAAAATCTGGGGAGGTAATCGACTTAAGACAGAGTTTGGTTACGATATTCCCAGTGAACATACTGGTGAATACTGGGCAATTTCTGCCCATCCTAATGGTGTATCCTATGTCAAAAACGGGAAGTATGCTGGTTTCCACCTGGCAGAGCTTTACAAGGATAAACCAGAACTTTTTGGAAATCCCAAGACTAGTGTTTTTCCTTTGTTGACAAAGATTTTGGACGCTAATGACTGGCTCTCAGTACAAGTACACCCTGATGATGCTTATGGACTAGAGCATGAAGGTGAGCTAGGAAAGACAGAATGTTGGTATATTATTGATGCTGAAGAGGGTGCAGAGATTATTTATGGTCACAAGGCTAAGACCAAGGAAGAATTGGCGTCCTTAATTGAAGCAGGTGATTGGGACGGACTTTTGTCGAAAACTCCTGTTAAGAAAGGTGACTTTTTCTTTGTACCAAGTGGTACCATGCATGCTATTGGTCCAGGTATCCTTATCTTAGAAACTCAACAATCTAGCGATACCACTTACCGTGTCTATGATTTTGATCGTAGGGATGATCAGGGCAATAAACGTGAGCTTCATATTCAACAGTCTCTTGATGTCTTGAATTTAGGGGACCCAGAAAATAGCGTCCCAGCAACTGTTAAGACCTTGCAATTAGAGTCGACTTGTTTGACATCAAACTCCTTCTTCACCGTATATAAATGGAAGCTCAGTGGCTTGGTTGACTTCAAGCAATCAGCTCCTTATTTGCTTTGTTCGGTACTTTCTGGCAATGGGACTATGACTATCGATTCACGCATTTATTGTCTAAAAAAAGGTGATCACTTCATTCTTCCAAATGATGTGACAGATTGGGAAATTGATGGACAATTGGAGATGATTGTCAGTCACCCTAACGAGGCTTAAGTATGAGTAATGAAAAAGTTTTAGCTACACTATTTGAGTGTATTGAAATCGGCAAATCCTATTATTTTGAGGGAGCTTACTATCGTCTAAAAGACTATGGAGACCACATTTATGGCTTACAACGGGCCATTCCTGGGATGTGCGGTGAAAAAACGGCCTCCCCTAGCATCAAATTTTACTGGAAAAATGGTGTCTTGGACTATCAATTCTACGTTGATTTTGAAGCTAGCCCTATGATAATGAAGGCCTATAGCGGCACCGACCATGCCTTCTTTGAGCAGGCTTTTGAAAATCTCTTGCATGATTTTGAGGATATCCTAGAGAGCCAAGAGAACTCTAAGAAGTAGTTTTAAAGCATTATTGTCGATATTTTCAGTGAATCTAATAAAAAAGTTTTCGTTTATTTGTAAATCCATTGTGAAAGCCCTTAAACTAGGGCTTTTTTCTTTGTCAATCCTTGAGTGATTTCTTGTTTAAAGGGGGCTTTTGTGGTAAAATATGGAGATAAAGACTGTCGAAAGGAAAAAAGATGGCAAATATATTACGCAAAATCATTGAAAATGATAAAGGCGAAATTAAGAAACTAGAAAAAACTGCCAAGAAAGTCGAGAGCTATGCTGATGCAATGGCGGCTCTTTCAGATGAAGAACTTCAGGCAAAAACAGAAGAATTTAAAAAACGATATCAAAACGGAGAAAGTCTAGACCAACTCTTGCCAGAGGCATTTGCAGTTGTTCGTGAAGGGGCAAAACGTGTTCTTGGACTTTTCCCATATCGTGTGCAAATCATGGGTGGTATTGTTCTTCACCATGGTGACGTCCCAGAGATGCGTACAGGGGAAGGGAAAACCCTGACTGCGACAATGCCTGTTTACCTAAATGCTATTTCAGGTGAAGGTGTGCACGTTATCACCGTTAACGAATACCTTTCAGAGCGTGATGCGACTGAAATGGGTGAGCTTTATAGTTGGCTTGGTTTGTCAGTAGGGATTAACCTTTCAGCCAAATCACCAGCTGAAAAACGTGAAGCTTATAACTGTGACATCACTTACTCAACCAACTCAGAGGTAGGTTTCGACTATCTTCGTGATAACATGGTTGTTCGTAAGGAAAACATGGTACAACGTCCATTGAACTATGCCTTGGTCGATGAGGTTGACTCAGTTCTTATCGACGAAGCTCGTACACCATTGATTGTATCAGGTCCTGTAAGTTCAGAAACTAATCAGTTATATCACCGTGCGGATGCCTTTGTTAAGACCTTGACAGAGGATGATTATGCCATTGATATTCCAACAAAAACGATTGGTTTGAATGACTCAGGTATTGACAAGGCTGAAGAATTCTTCAACTTGGACAACTTATACGATATTGACAATGTTGCCTTGACTCACTATATTGACAACGCCCTTCGTGCCAACTACATCATGTTGCATGATATTGACTATGTGGTCAGTCCTGAGCAAGAAATTCTTATCGTTGACCAATTTACAGGTCGTACCATGGAAGGACGTCGTTTCTCAGATGGGCTCCACCAAGCCATTGAGGCAAAAGAAGGTGTGCCAGTTCAAGAAGAAACGAAGACATCTGCCTCAATCACTTACCAAAATATGTTCCGTATGTACAAGAAATTGTCAGGGATGACTGGTACTGGTAAAACTGAGGAAGATGAATTCCGTGAAATTTACAACATGCGAATCATTCCGATTCCAACTAACCGTCCAATTCAACGTATTGACCACGATGACCTTCTTTACCCTACCTTGGATGCTAAATTCCGCGCTGTGGTACAAGATGTTAAACGTCGTTATGAAAAGGGACAGCCAGTCCTTGTTGGTACGGTTGCCGTTGAAACATCTGACTTGATTTCTAAGATGTTGGTTGAAGCAGGTATTCCTCATGAAGTGCTTAATGCCAAGAACCACGAAAAAGAAGCGCATATTATCATGAATGCGGGTCAACGTGGTGCCGTTACGATTGCGACCAACATGGCCGGTCGTGGTACCGACATCAAACTTGGTGAAGGTGTTCTTGACCTTGGTGGACTCTGTGTCATTGGTACAGAGCGTCACGAAAGCCGTCGTATCGATAACCAGTTGCGTGGTCGTGCGGGACGTCAAGGGGACCCAGGGGAATCTCAATTCTACCTTTCACTTGAAGACGAATTGATGCGTCGTTTCGGTTCTGATCGTATCAAACAAGTCTTGGAACGTTTGAATGCTGATGATGAAGATATTGTTATCAAATCACGTATGTTGACACGCCAAGTGGAAGCGGCTCAAAAACGTGTCGAAGGAAATAACTACGATACTCGTAAACAAGTCCTTCAGTACGATGACGTTATGCGTGAACAACGTGAAATCATCTACGCTGAGCGTTATGATGTTATCACAGCGGAACGTGACCTTGAACCTGAGATTAAGGCTATGATTACGCGTACGATTAACCGTACAGTAGATGGTCACAGCCGCAATGATCAAGAGGAAGCTCTTAAAGGTATTTTGAACTTTGCTCGTCAGGCTTTGGTTCCTGAGAATGCCATCTCACTTGAAGATTTACAAGAAGTGGGAGAGGTAACGAAACGTAGTGTTAATTATGATGCTATTAAAGTTTACTTGAATGAGTTAGCAGATGATGTTTATGATCGTCAAATCAAGAAATTGCGTTCAGAGGAAGCTATCCGTGAATTCCAAAAAGTCTTGATTTTGATGGTTGTTGATAACAAGTGGACGGACCACATCGATGCCCTAGATCAATTACGTAATGCCGTTGGTTTGCGTGGTTATGCACAAAACAACCCAATCGTTGAGTATCAATCTGAAGGGTTCAAGATGTTCCAAGATATGATTGGGGCAATTGAATATGATGTGACACGTACAATGATGAAAGCACAAATTCATGAACAATCTCGTGAAAATGTGAATGAACGTGTTTCGACAACAGCAACAGGCAATATCCAGGCCCACCAAGCAGATGCTAATGGTCAAGAAATTGACTTTAGTAAGGTTGGTCGTAATGACTTCTGTCCATGCGGCTCTGGTAAGAAATTTAAAAATTGTCACGGTCGTAAACAATTTTAGGAAAAATAGGTAATTATTATGGTTTTTAAAGCAGTAAGTGAAAAAATTGATTTTGATGCAGTTAAAGAATCAACTACATTAACAGGTGAAGCTCTTGCCAAGAAACAAGCTCGTGATAAAGAGCTTGAAGCAATCATCAAGGGTGAAGATGACCGTACGCTTTTGGTTATCGGTCCATGTTCATCTGATAATGAAGAAGCTGTTCTTGATTATGCTCACCGTTTGGCTAAACTTCAAGAAGAAGTTAAAGATAAAGTCTTTATGGTTATGCGTGTCTATACAGCTAAACCTCGTACAAATGGTGATGGCTATAAAGGACTTGTACACCAACCTGATGCTGAAGGGAAACCAAACCTAATTAACGGTATCAAGGCTGTGCGTAACCTTCACTACCGTGTTATCACTGAAACTGGTATCACAACTGCTGACGAAATGCTTTACCCAGAAAATCTTCCTTTGGTAGATGACCTTGTGTCATACATTGCCGTTGGTGCACGTTCTGTAGAAGACCAACAACACCGTTTTGTTGCGTCAGGTATTGATGTTCCAACTGGTATGAAGAATCCAACATCAGGGAACCTTAACGTGATGTTTAACGGTATCTACGCCGCACAAAACAAACAAAACTTCCTCTTTAACGGTGAAGAAGTTGAAACTCTAGGGAACCCATTGGCACACGTTATTCTTCGTGGTTCAACGAATGAATATGGTAAAAACGTACCTAACTTCTACTATGATGATGTGCTTGAAACAATTGAACACTATGAACAAATGGGCCTTGAGAATCCATTCATCGTTATTGATACAAACCATGATAACTCAGGTAAACGTTACTTGGAACAAATCCGTATCGTTCGCCAAACTTTGATTAACCGTGACTGGAATGAAAAAATCAACAAAGTTGCACGTGGTTTCATGATTGAATCTTACCTTGAAGATGGCCGTCAAGATGCGCCAGATGTCTATGGTAAATCAATCACTGACCCATGTCTTGGTTGGGATAAGACAGAAGAATTGATTCGTGAAATCCACGATACTTTGTCAAAATAATAAGGTAACAGAAACCATATATGGGGAGTGAACCGTTTGGATGACCAAGCGGTTCGCTCTCTTTTCACAAAGAGAGGGAAATAGATGGGAATTCATCAAAATAGTCCGCTGATTGATGTAGCGGAAGTAAGGAAATTACACGCTCTTACGGGAGACGCTCTAGTAACTAAACAGGCTAATGATGAGGCCTTGGCAAAAATTATCAAGGGTGAGGACAAACGTCTTCTCTTGGTTATTGGTCCATGTTCATCTGATAATGAAGAAGCCGTTCTTGACTATGCTCACCGTTTGGCCAAACTTCAGGAAGAAGTGAAGGACAAAATCTTTATTGTTATGCGTGTTTATACAGCTAAACCACGTACCAATGGGGATGGCTATAAGGGACTTATCCACCAACCGGATGCAGAGGGAGAAGTAGACCTTCTTGAGGGGGTTAAGGCAGTTCGCCACCTTCAGTCACGTATTATTACTGAAACAGGTCTTCCAATCGCTGACGAGATGCTTTATCCGTCAAATCTTTCCTTCTTTGATGATTTGCTTAGCTATCATGCTGTTGGAGCACGTTCTGTTGAGGACCAAGAGCACCGCTTTGTAGCTTCAGGTATTGATGTGCCAATTGGCTTGAAGAACCCAACGTCAGGGAATTTGAATGTCATGTTTAATGGTATCTATGCGGCGCAGAACCAACAGCATTTCCTTTACAATGGTGCTGAAGTTAAAACAGATGGTAACCCACTCGCTCACGCTATCCTGCGTGGTGCCAACAATGAAAATGGTCAGAACATTGTCAACTACCATTACGAGGACTTGGTTAAGGCTTTGGACAAGTATAGTGCACTTAATCTGGAAAATCCATTTATCCTTGTCGATACAAACCATGATAACTCTGGTAAAAACTTCATGGAACAAGTTCGTATTGTGCGTGAAGTCCTTCTTAACCGTGAGTGGGATGAGCGTATCGCGGATACCGTGCGTGGATTTATGATTGAGTCTTACCTTGAGGATGGTCGTCAGGACACACCTGAAGTTTACGGTAAATCAATCACAGATCCATGTCTTGGTTGGGATAAGACTGATAGCCTTATTCGTGAAATCCACAATCGACTTTCGTTATAATTATGATTTTTGGACATGGTATAGACTTGCAGGAAATTTCAGCTGTAAAAAAGGCTTATGACCGCAATCCACGCTTTGCAAAAAAGGTATTGACACCCAAAGAGTGGGAGCGTTTTGAATCCCTTTCTGGCAATCGTCAGATGTCCTATTTAGCAGGGCGCTGGGCCGGTAAGGAAGCATTTTCGAAGGCCTGGGGTACTGGTATTGGAGCAGTAGGATTTAAGGATATTGAAATATTGACCAATGACAAGGGAGCTCCAGTGGTGACCCAATCACCTTTTGAAGGCAAGGTTTTTATCTCGATTTCCCATAGCGGTGATTTTGTTCAGGCAAGTGTCATTTTAGAAAAAAACTAAGAGATAGATGTTGGAAGAGGATAACTTATGATTTCAAGTTTACATCGACCAACCTTGGCAAAGGTTGATCTATCAGCAATTTCAGAAAATATTGAACAAGTGGTTAGTCACATCCCTAAACAGGTAAAGACTTTTGCAGTTGTTAAGGCCAATGCTTATGGTCATGGCGCTGTCGAAGTGGCCAAGCATGTATCTAAGCAGGTGGATGGTTTTTGTGTTTCCAACCTAGACGAGGCGCTTGAACTTCGTCAAGCTGGCTTAGAGCAACCGATACTTATTTTAGGAGTCGTCTTGCCAGACGAGGTTCCTTTGGCTATTCAAGAAAACATCACGCTGACGGTAGCTTCGCTAGAGTGGTTGGAAATGGTTAAGGATCAAGGGCTTGATTTAACTGGTTTGACCTGTCATATTAAGGTTGATTCAGGTATGGGCCGTATTGGGGTGCGTAGCCAAGAGGATGCGGATAGCTTGATTGCTGGTCTTAAATCACTTGGTGCGGATGTCGAAGGTATTTTTACTCATTTTGCAACGGCTGATGAGGCAGATGATAGTAAATTCAAGCGTCAATTGGCCTTCTTCACGGACTTAGTTAATAACTTGGTGGACCGTCCTCGCTTGGTACATGCTAGCAACTCTGCGACGAGTATCTGGCATGCAGAAACAGTCTTTAATGCGGTACGTCTAGGTGTTGTTATCTATGGTCTCAATCCTAGTGGTAGTGTTTTAGACCTTCCCTATAACATTCGTACTGCTTTAAGTTTGGATACTGCACTTGTTCATGTTAAGATCCTACCAGCAGGTCAAGATGTGGGTTATGGTGCAACCTATACGACGACAGCTGATGAGGTTATTGGAACCATTCCGATTGGCTATGCGGATGGTTGGACTAGAGATTTACAAGGTTTCCACGTTATTGTGGATGGACAGTTTTGTCCTATTGTTGGGCGTGTGTCTATGGACCAGATTACCGTTCGTCTTCCTAAGGTTTATCCCCTAGGAACTCCTGTCACTCTTATGGGTGAAAATGGGGGAGCAAGTATTACTGCGACAGAGGTGGCTGAAAAACGTGGCACTATCAACTACGAAGTTCTTTGTTTACTTAGTGACCGCGTACCTCGTAGCTATGATTAATATCAATAAAAAGAGAAATCCAGTTTGATGCTGGATTTTTTGGTTTTAGTGAAGAGTATTTTCATGTGTTATAATAGCTGATAAGGCTTCCTTTTTCACGGGAAGAAGAACACGATAGAAATGATAGAGGATATGATTCAACTAGATTCACCAATTGCGGATTTGAAAGGCTTTGGGCCTAAGTCCGCTGAAAAATTTACCAAATTAGATTTATACACGGTTGGGGACCTCTTGCTTTATTTTCCTTTCCGATATGAGGATTTTAAGAGTAAGTCTATCTTTGAACTGATGGATGGCGAAAAGGCTGTTATTACGGGAACAGTGGTGACGCCTGCCAATGTGCAGTATTATGGCTTTAAACGGAATCGTCTGAGTTTTAAAATCAAGCAAGGAGAGGCTGTGATTGCCATTAGTTTCTTCAACCAACCTTATCTTGTGGATAAGATTGAGATGGGGGCAGAAGTGGCTATTTTTGGCAAATGGGACCAGAAGAAGTCTGCTGTGACTGGTATGAAAGTCCTGGCTCAAGTTGAGGACGATATGCAGCCAGTCTACCATGTGGCCCAGGGTGTTAGTCAGGCCCAACTGATAAAGGCCATAAAGGCAGCTTTTGATAGTGGGGCCCTTAATTTGTTGGAGGAAAATCTCCCTCAGGTGCTGCTGGACAAGTACCGTCTCATGGGACGTCAAGAGGCTGTGCGTGCCATGCATTTTCCGAAAGATTTGGCTGAATATAAGCAGGCTCTACGTAGGACCAAGTTTGAGGAGCTCTTTTATTTCCAGATGAATTTACAGGTGCTGAAGGCTGAAAATAAGTCCGAAACTAATGGTCTAGCAATTGCTTACGATGAAGCCAAAATCAAAACCAAAATTGCAGCATTACCATTCCCCTTAACAGAGGCCCAACAGCGTAGTTTATCGGAAATCCTAGCTGATATGAAATCTGGGGCTCATATGAACCATCTCTTGCAAGGAGATGTGGGCTCAGGGAAAACAGTTATCGCTAGCTTGGCTATGTATGGGGCCTATACGGCAGGATTTCAGTCTGCCCTCATGGTACCGACGGAAATTTTAGCAGAGCAGCATTATCAGAGTTTACAGGGGCTTTTTCCTGAGTTAGAGGTAGTGCTCCTAACTTCTGGAATGAAGGCGGCGGATAAGAAAGTAGCCCTTTCCAAAATCGAGTCTGGGGAGGCTCAGATGATTGTGGGAACCCACTCGTTGATTCAAGATGCAGTGACTTATCATAGTCTTGGGCTAGTCATTACTGATGAACAGCACCGATTTGGGGTTAATCAACGTCGTATTTTCCGTAAGAAGGGTGACAATCCTGATGTCCTCATGATGACGGCAACACCCATTCCTAGGACTTTGGCGATCACTGCCTTTGGGGAGATGGATGTATCTATCATTGACCAGATGCCAGCTGGACGTAAGCCCATTATTACCCGTTGGGTTAAACATGAGCAGTTAGATACCGTACTGACTTGGATTAAGGGGGAGTTGGAAAAAGATGCTCAGGTCTATTTTATTTCTCCTCTGATTGAAGAGTCTGAGGCTCTTGATTTGAAAAATGCGGTGGCTCTTCATCAGGAACTCACAGAGTTCTTTGGGGATTCAGCTACAGTAGGTCTGATGCATGGTCGTATGAAAAATGATGAAAAAGACCAAATTATGCAAGATTTCAAGGACAGAAAATCTCAGATTTTAGTATCAACCACAGTTATCGAAGTAGGTGTTAACGTGCCAAATGCTACAGTTATGGTCATTATGGATGCGGATCGTTTTGGACTTAGCCAGCTTCACCAGCTTCGAGGGCGTGTAGGTCGTGGCGATAAGCAGTCCTACTGTGTTTTGGTGGCTAATCCTAAAAATGATACTGGTAAAAAACGCATGCAGGCCATGTGTGAGACCACGGATGGCTTTGTTCTAGCTGAGGAGGATCTTAAAATGCGTGGCTCAGGTGAAATCTTTGGGACACGTCAGTCAGGTATTCCTGAATTTCAGGTGGCCGATATTGTGGAAGACTACAATATCTTAGAGGAAGCCAGACGGGTGGCTAGCCAAATTGTATCTGACCCTAACTGGCGAGAGAATCCTGAATGGCAGGTGCTAGGAGCACATTTGAGAAGCCAAGGCGAGTTTGATTGAGGAGGAAACCAATGAACAAAAGACGGTTAAAACTCGATTTTTTTGCAATCTTGCATCCCTTATTTCTTATGATGTTAGGTCTTATATTTTATTTTTTCGCCTTCATCTTGATTTGGTTTATTACCGAATTGACAAAGCTGATAGAAGGAAAGACAGACTTTCATACCCTATATCTTTATTCACTTCTTATCTCTCTACTATGTTCAGTACTATTCATTATGTATGTAGCTGGTTTCATAGCTCAACTGATTATCCATATACAGCATCAAAAGGAAAGGACGCTTTTGCCAGTCTGGTGTATGATTACGGCTGTACTGATGCTTGTGCCCCTATTCGAAGATTTTAGTATCTTAGGCTCGTCCTGGAATTTTAAAGGGTATTTTCTTTCCATAGTTGCCTACATTGCCTATCTCTTTACAAAGCTACCCAAGGTTATTGAAAGTTACCGCTATCATGCGACAATTCGCTATGCCGTTTGGGTGGCTCTGATCTTGGGAATTATTTTATCCATGCTTTAGACAGAAAAACTCTCAGTAAACTCACTGAGAGTTTTAAGTTTCCTTCAAGCTTATTACAAGCTTTCTTTAAGTTAGGCAACCTATAATAAAACCATCAAAACGAGATAGGTTTTGATAATAAAACGTTTTGGCTAGGCCAAACCATTCCTAAAAAGGAGGACATAACAATGACAGTAAAAATTAAAGTAACCTACAACCCAAATTTCCAAAAGGATCCTCAAGACTTTAAGGTTTATCAAAACTAGTATTGATGCTAGGAAGAGGCTAAATTTACCCATATTCTACAACTTTCATCCCTCATTTTCCAAAATCCCTTTTTCCTTTTTTCATTACGTAGAATCCCTCTTCTTAAAATCATAAAAAGTCTAGACGGAAGCATGACCAGTCTAGGCGATTAACATAAGTAAGCTAACCAGTTGAGATTTTCATGACTGGTTTTTATTTTTTGAATTTTAGATAAAAAATATCGAAAAACGATAAAAATGTGTTGACAAGGAGAAATAAAGAGTGTAATATATAATTATCGATAAACGATAATAAGTTTTCGATAAAGATAATCTTATTCGCGAAAAAGAGAAATTATATACCAAAAACTATTTAATAAAGGAAATACTTATCATGAAAACACTTAAATCAATCATCAACGCAGTTCTTATTCTTCTTATGGCAATCTACGGTCTTGCAATGCTTGCTTTACTTATCCTTCCTTTTGTTGATGTGACTAATCTTTTCCCAGGTGCTGAGGTTCATTACCTTTCTGGATGGGGTTACTGGCTTGTATCAGAGTTACAATTTGCCTTCTATCTTGCCTTGATTTGTCTCCTTCGTAAAGAGTTTAAAGACTTTACTTGGAAGGCATTTTGGACAGAAGATTTTTCTCTCTTCTTGAAAAAGGCTGCTCTTCTAACCTTTGTGCCATCAGCCTTGAATATCTTCTTACAGTTGGGAACGACTAATCACCTTGTAGTGGACTTCAGCACATCAGTCTGGCTCCTCTTGGTCTCTCTAGCTTGTGATGCTGTTCGTCTTCGTAAGGGACAAACAGCTGTCAAATAATTGAAGGAATCTTATTTGAAAAGTAGTAAAATCTTATCTATAAACTAGTATTTTATATTGATATTCGATATAATTGATACTGTTAATAGTTAGCTGCTGATTTAGTATAAGGTTAAGGACTCCTAGAGGCACCTTGGCTTTTTCTAGTCTATACTCCCAAAAAATCAAAATGTATTTACAATCGAGGTAACACATGACAACTATCTTATTCTATTTTTTAATCGTCCTAGCCTTGGCTGGCTCTAGTTATTATGGTTGGAAATCGGCTAAAAGTGCTAAAAATCGTCAGGAAACGCAAGAACAAAAACGACTTCGTAGTGTTCTCTTGTTCGTTAATGTCCTCCTTTTTGCGGGCTTTTTAAGTCTTGTTATTACCATTCTTAATGACGCCTTTATTCTGACTGGTCATGAAGGACTCTTACAACAAGGTTTGCGTATGCTTCTCGGTTCGGGAGTTACCGTGAAAAGTAGTAGCACTAGTCTGACGCTTTTTGCAGCAACCATTGATTTCCTTCGTATGGTAGTCAACATAGGTTTCTTGTTGTGCCTACGTGCCTTTCTGATTAACCTTTATCGTTCTGATATTTTCATCGCTAAAAATGCCAAGTTGGTTCGTTGGTCAGCGCATTTGCTAGTTCTTGGGGCTTTTATCAATAATGGTATCTTTACATTTGGAACAGGCAACCAGAGTTATAGTTTCTTTAATATCAGTTATTTGCTAGTTAGCTTTGTCCTCTATGCTGTTGCTATGATTTTGACTAAGGCTAATGCCATTGCTGAGGAAAATGAGTATACGATTTAGGAGGGGCTTATGATTATTGTCAATTTGGACGTTGAACTTGCCAAGAAGAAGATGCGCTCGGGTGAGCTGGCAGAACGGATTGGTATTACCCCAGCCAATCTCTCGGTTCTTAAGACAGGCAAGGCCAAGGCAATCCGTTTTACAACACTGGACGCTATTTGTAAAGAGTTAGATTGCCAACCAGGAGATATTCTTGAATATAGACCTGACGAAGAAAACTAAAAGCCTGAAGCATTTCAGTCACCTTTCTGGTGACCATGCTTCAAGCTTTTTATTTTTTCTTCAACCATGCGACCAGGGCTAGACTGGCTAGCACGGTACCACAGACCATGGCGATATGTGTTTTTGAGATGGTTAGTTCATAGTGGAAATCTTTATTTTCCAATTTATCGGTTGCTTCAATACTAAGTTTCATGTCTTATCCCTCGATATAGTCTTTCAATTCTTGACCTTTGAGTCCGGCACTGAGTGCGATGAGGAGTTTGAGGCGAGCTTTTGGTGCATTGAGTTCTTTAACAAACATTACGCCAGCTTCTTGGAGTTTGACCCCACCCCCTTCATAGGCGTAGACAGGTTCGGCGATACCGTTAAAGCAGCGGGAAACGAGCACAACAGGGACACCTTTTTTCATAAGCTTTGTGATTTCTCCTGCAGCTAGTGGTGGGAGGTTTCCAGCACCCAGGGCTTCGATGACGACACCGTCAATCTTCTCCGGATCCAGGAGACTGATGATACCATCTCCAATCCCCATCCCTGCATAAGCTTTTATGATTGGTACTGTTCCTGTGATTTGTTCCAAGTCAAAGCGAACACGAGGCTCAGCAGTTTTGAACCAGAGGATGTCATGCTTCATGATAATACCTAGTGGACCATGGGTTGGTGTGTGGAAGGTTGCCACGTTTGTGGTATGGGTCTTAGTCACATACTTGGCTGCATGGATTTCATCATTCATCACGACCAGGATTCCTTTGTCAGCGGCCTTGTCGTCGCTAGCAACGCGTAGGGCTGAGAGATAGTTATAGACACCGTCGCTTCCTAGCTCGTTTGACGAACGCATGGCACCAGTTAGAACGATTGGAATCTCAGGGACGGCCATGGTATCTAGGAAGTAGGCTGTTTCTTCCAGGGTATCTGTCCCATGAGTGATGACCACACCATCATATTGACCAGCTGTTTCCTTGATTTTTTTGTAAATATCCAGCATGTGGTAGGGTGTGATATGTGGGCTAGGGATATTAAGAAAATCGAGAACGGTTAGTTCTAAATGATCTAAATCAAGTCCCACATGGTTCATGGGATTATCAGCGTTTTGCCTGACCCTACCATCATTATCCGCTGACATGGAAATGGTCCCTCCAGTGTGAAGGACTAGGATTTTTTTTGTCATTTATACTACTCACTATCATATTTATGTTATAATTTATTTTAGCATAAAATGTTAGAAGGAGGGGAGCTCTGTGGCCATTAAAGCAGTCTTTTTTGATATTGATGGGACTTTTCTAAATGACCGAAAACGCGTGTCTAGTTCAACCAAAAAAGCCATCAGTCAAATGAAGGAAGATGGTATCTTAGTTGGTTTGGCAACTGGTCGTGGTCCAGGATTTGTTCAGCCTTTCATGGACAATCTGGGTCTGGATTTTGCAGTGACTTATAATGGTCAGTATATCTTGACCCACGACAAGGTTCTCTATCAAAACCAGCTCCCTAAATCAACTATCTACAACTTGATCCGCTATGCTACCAAGCACCGTAGAGAGATTTCTCTGGGGACTAGCACAGGACTGGTTGGTTCCAATATCATCAGTATGGGGACTAGCAAGTTTGGGCAAATGGTAAGCCGTATTGTACCAAAGTCTTGGGCTAAGATGGTGGAACGTAGTTTCAAATCCTTAATTCGTCGTTTCAAGCCACAAAGCATGGAGACCCTTAAAACTATCATGCGCGAGCCAGTTTATCAGGTGGTTATGGTAGCGACAGTGGGTGAAACCCAGGCTATCGAGGAAAAATTTCCACACGTGAAGATTACACGTTCGAGCCCTTATTCAGCTGATATCATTTCAGCTGGACAGTCTAAACTTAAAGGAATTGCCCATCTAGGTGAGGTTTTTGGTTTCGAACTCAGCGAGGTTATGGCCTTCGGAGATTCGGAAAATGACCTAGAAATGCTATCTGGTGTTGGTATTGGTGTTGCCATGGGAAATGGTGAAGACGAACTGAAAGACCAAGCTACCCATGTCACTGATACCAATAACCAAAACGGGATTGCAAAAGCCTTGTCCCATTATGGTTTGATTCACTTTGAAACAGAGAATTCATTCACCAGTGATGATGACAACTTTAACAAGGTTAAGGATTTCCACCATTTGATGGATGGCTCTACCAATGATATGCCTCGTGTCTATAGTATAGAAGAAGCTAGTCATCGTTCGGACTTCAAGTTGGAAGAAATCGTCGAATTCCTTTATGCTTCATCAGGTGGGGACAAGCGTGTCTTTGGACAAGCTGTTTTGGATCTACATGTCGCTCTTGATAAGGCTGCGCTCAAGGTTAGTTCTAAGGAGCACCCAGAGTCAACTATGGTTGGCCAGGTGGATGCTTTGACAGACTTGCTTTATTTGACCTATGGTTCATTTGTTCTTATGGGGGTGGATCCTAAGCCTTTCTTTGATACCGTTCATGAGGCTAATATGGGTAAAATTTTCCCAGATGGCAAGGCTCACTTTGATCCAGTGACTCATAAAATCCTTAAACCGAGTGACTGGGAAGAGCGCTTTGCGCCAGAACCTCATATAAAACGAGAGTTGGATCGTCAGATTCAGAAATCTATCCAAAGAAATAAATAAGAAGATAAAAAGGTTTGGACAGTCTGTTCCGAACCTTTTTCTAATAAAAATGACATTTATTAATAGCTCTATTTGTGATAAAATAAAGTCATTCTATGTATTTTTAAGGAGAATATTATGACTAAAGCAGATTGGTTAGATTTTTTTGAAGCCATCAATGGTCGTTCAGCGACTGAAGAAGAAATTGCAGCAGCACTAGCAGCTGGTGAGTTCCAAGATGACGCCCCAGCTGTAGAAACTGCTCCAGCACAAGAAGCGCCAGCGCAACCAGCTTTCGCTAGTACCCAAGAAACACCAGCACAAGAGGCGCAGCCACAGCCAACTTTCGCTGGTGCACAAGAGGCGCAACCACAGCCAACTTTCGCTGGTGCACAAGAAGCGCAACAACAACCGACTTTTGCAAGTGTACAAGAAGCACAACCGCAAGCTCCTTTTGCAAATGCTCAGGCTGCTCAAGCACAACCAACCTTTGCAGGGGCTCAAACTGCTCCAGTACAAGGAGTGCCAAATCAAGCAGTGCAACCACAAGCTGGTTTTGCGAATGCTCAAGCTGGTCAACAAACAGCTTTTGCTAACGGTCAACCTCTTCAACCAGGTCAAAACGTTCAATTTATCAATGGTCAAGCTGTAGTTGTCCCTGCACAACCATCAGCATTTGCGACAACTTTCAAAAACTACTGGACATGGTTGCTTAATGCATGGCGTCGTCCAGCTGACATGACAGACTATGGTAAACACAATGGTTGGCTTAACTATATCTTCTTGTCACTCTTCACTGGACTTGCCTTCTTTGCAATCTTGAGCGCTGTGGCACGTAAATTTATTAGCCCAGTTGTATCAACAACAAATGCATTGTCTAGTATGTTTGGTTCTTATGGAACAGATAGTTACTCATCTTCAATTTCAAGTCATACATCTAGCATTGGTTTTGGAGCCTTCTTCGCAAGTATCCTAGCTGCCTTCCTCTTTATCTTTGCCTTTATCTTGGCAGGATTTGTAACACGTAAGGCTATCTTCCGTGACCCTGAGACTACTTTCTTGAATAGCTTTGACCGTTTTGGTCGCTTGACATCATTGGCCTTGCCAATCTTGCTAGTAACAATCTTGTTGGGAGCTATTGGACTTGTTGCCTTCCCAGGATTCTTGTTCTATGTTGTTTACTTCTTATTTGCAATTGCTAATCTATTTACAATTGTTCCTGTAACAACAGCGTGGAAGGCTGATAAATTCTATCAAATGATTTTGGCAGCACTTTTGAATGGTGTCATTTTGTCAATCTTGTTTGCAATCGTATTTGCTATCATGTCATCATTTACAGTAGGTCTTCTATTCTAAGTAAACCTCTGACGATTTTTGAAAAAGCAAGTTTATAGGAGTCTTTATGGCAACAAAAGAAAAGTGGATCGATTTATTTGAAAAGGCAGTTGGTCGTCCGCCCCATGCTTTGGAGATTGAAGAAGGCCAGAAAGCAGACTTTGACTTAAAGGCTATTAAAGGCATTGCGGCAATGGGCTTGGACCAAGAGGCCACTCCTTCTGAACCAACAGAAGAAGTTGATGAGTATGACGTTGCCGAGGAAGTGTTTGAAGATGTACCGCTTGGTGATGAAGAGGAAACGACTCCTTTAGAAATTGAGGAGCTTTCACCAGTATCTCAAGCAGATCAAGGTCAAACTGAAGAGAATTCAGAGGCCGCTTCTAAAGAAGCACAAGCCATCTGGATGAAGGCTTTTAAAACCTATGTTGGACGTCAGCCTCTTCCTGAGGAATTCCTACTTGGTAAGTCTTCAGGTTATGATGTGTCAACCATCCATCAGTTTATCTCAGATGGTAAGGCAGCGAAACCAGCCAAGCCAGCCATGGCTAAAGGAAAGAAAATCCTGATTATTGCTGGTGTTGTTGCAGCAGTCTTAGCGCTAGCTGGTTACGGCTTTGGTTCTTATTACTACTCACGTGGTCAAGTAGCAGAGCGTTATGAAGCAGCAGCTAAGAAGAGTTTTAAAGATAGCTTGGAATACCAAGTATGGTCTGATACTAAAAAGGAAATTAAAACATCCGAAGTCAAGTACACAGACACTAAAAGTACACAAGCCTATAGCAAGAGCCAACTCCTGTCTGGCGAACGTATGCAAAAGGTTGGACGTCAGTTCCTTATTTTTCCTAAGTGGAGAGTCGTGGTAGATCCTGGAACGGTTGATTTAACCGTTAATACAGCTGATTTGAATGTGACTATTAACGGGGTTTCTTATGCGACTACAGATGGCAATAACTACACGGCTAAATTGAACCATCTCTATCCAGGAACTTACAATTTTGTGGCTTCTGGTAAGGTCAATGACCAAGATATCACGGTCTCATCTGAGGAAAATGTGACCTCTAAAACAGAAGTCAACCTTTCTGTAGAGTATCTTAGCTTTACCGTTAAGTCTAATCTTAAGGACGGAGACCTCTACGTTGGTGGTACGAAAGTTGGAACCCTTAACTCAGGGAAACTAGATGTTAACAAGGTAGCAGTAGCAGGTTCATCAGCTGTTTATGTTAAGAAGAATTTCGAAGATGGTAGCTCTATTAAAACAGAGACATTGTCTATTAAGAAAATCTCTGAAGGTCAAACGGTTACTCTAGATGCTGATGGTGTTCTTGACCGTGACACAGCAGATCGTCTCTTGACTGCTGCCTACGGTAAATTTGGCAGCTATGCTTCTAATCATAACACGACACCAGATGGTGTATCCGACATTTTCCTTAATGGTACTGATGATACCATGTACAAGGATGTAACGGCTGATATTGATAAAAATACTACAGGTGCTAAAAACCGTGCTGCTGATAGTATTACTTTCTCAGACGTTGACGTCACAGAAGTCGTTCAGACAGGTGAGAAGACCTTCAAGGTAACCTTTACGGCAGTTTATGATTTCTACTATGGTTATGATTCGAAATTCAAGTCATCAGGAGATATCAAAGATAAAATCTCTTGGTCTTGTAATGTGGAATACGTTGGAGACGATGATAGCGATTCTAGCAGTAGCAGTTCTGACTACAGCAACTATCGTATCAACGGCAAGGCTGGTGAATCGCAAAATGTGAGCCGTGAAAATACTGTGAAATAACAGTTACTTTCTCAGTTGGTTAACATTGAACAGATTACAAATAGGAGGCTAGACCTCCACACTAAAAATGAGAGCCTGGTAATTGCCAGGTTCTTTTGTTTGCCCGTTTTTACCTCTTAGGGGCTAAACTGTGCCACTTACCTAAAAGGCCTTGTTTTGTGTAAAGCACTTGTTATAATGGAAGCATCAAAAGGACAGGAAAGGAGTATTATGAAAGTTAGAATCGAATTAGACCCATCCATGGATGAGCCTGAAATCTTGATTCGAGCTCCTCGGTTAACACAGGAATTAGCACAGCTCCAAGAGTCTATTCTAAAGCAAAAATTAGTTCCTTTAGCCTTTTATAAGGATCGAAGCGAATATTTTCTGGATTTGGCAGATATTCTCTTTTTTGAAACAGACGGGGAGAAAATTTATGGTCATACTAAGGATGAGGCATATGAGGTAAAGCAAAAACTCTACGAATTGGAAGACTTGCTTCCGATTGCCTTTTGTCGGATTTCCAAATCGACGATTGTTAATGCTAAACAGATTTATTCTTTGGAGAAGTCTTTTTCAGGGACTAGTACGGTGAATTTCTATCAGACCCACAAGCAGGTCCATGTATCAAGACGCTACTATCAAGTTTTAAAAGAACGACTAAACGAAATGAGGTAAGATAATGAGAAAGAAATTAATTGGGATCCTCTTGATCCTTTTGGCGGCTTTGGTAATTGTACAAGACTACTTTATAAAATGGGAAATTAGTATTTGGATGTTGGCCTGGGTGGTCTTACTGGCTATCTTATCCCTTTCTAGTCTTTTGAAGCGACATTTTGGTCTTGGTTTCGCCTATGGTATTGTGGCTCTTTTCTCACTCAATGGACAGTTCCATTTTCTTCCAGTATCTAATTCGGTCCTTATTTTTTCTTCCATTCTTGCGGTTATTGGCTTGAACATTCTCTTCCATTCTTCGAGTAAAACAAAGAATCGTTTTGGCTTGGGTGCTACTGGCTCAGACGCTAATAATGGAGGAAATGATATTGATGTCACTTTTTCATCAGTGACTAAGTATCTTAATGACCAGCAATTTACGCATGGGAGTGCAGATGTTAGTTTAGGACAGGCTTCCGTCTATTTTGATAATTGCCGTATTGAGGGGCCGTCTGCCCAGTTTGACGTGGACGTTTCTCTTGGAAGTCTTAGTCTCTATGTGCCCAGTGATTGGAGAGTGCATGTGAATGTGGATAATTCGCTTTCAGCTGTACAACATGAGGAAAATCCTAGTAACCTGACTAGCAAGGATTTCTACATTAAAGGCGATGTTTCCTTGGGTAATTTAGAAATTATCTATGTTGGTGAGAGTTCAATTGATTAAGTTAGGAGAGAAGTTGCTATAAACATGACAATTTAGGAGGGCAATAGCTCTGGGATTTCTAAGTTCATCAAGTCTTTCAAATCAACTAATACTCAAGGGAGTGGGACAAGGAACAATTTTTAAAAAGTTGTTCGGTCCTACTCCCTTTTTTCCTATTTTATAGTCTCTTTTTTTGTGATAATATAGTATAGTGAAAAAAACTAGACTGGAATAACTTTACTCTTTTGGAGTTTTATGTGACAGCGATGAATGGAGACATCTAAGCAGATGCTTGCTTGGAGCGATAGTCAAGT
This sequence comes from Streptococcus sp. CCH5-D3, assembly GCF_001556435.1. Classification (NCBI taxonomy): domain Bacteria; kingdom Bacillati; phylum Bacillota; class Bacilli; order Lactobacillales; family Streptococcaceae; genus Streptococcus; species Streptococcus sp. CCH5-D3. The sequence goes on along the minus strand of NZ_LSIW01000060.1, from coordinate 73,229 downwards.
AAACTCAAAATGAGGCTAGAAGGGAAATTGTTATGAGAAAAAAAGCGATTGGTATTGATTTAGGAACAACGAATTCCGTTATGGCTGTTGTTCGTGAAGATGTGCCAGAGATTATTCCGATGGGGACGAATGACGATCAGGTCTTACGTTCAGCGGTTTATTTCTCAAATATTAGTGGCCAAAACCATGTGTCTTTTGGTAAGGAAGCCATTGAACGTGGGACAGAAATCGGAAGTACAGAAAACTTTAAATTTGATTTTAAACGTGATATTGGGCGTCCAATTGCTAGTGATACACCAGACCACACACGTGTCAATTCTATTATTCTTTCGGCCTTGGTTTTGAACGAATTCCGTAAGCGTGCCTATGTAGTTGGTCAGGAGATGGGTCAAGCAGATGGTATCAAGGATGCTGTTATCACAGTACCTGCCTACTTTACATCAGATCAACGTGCGGCAACTAAGAATGCTGGTCGTATTGCAGGATTTAATGTCTTGCGTATTATTAATGAGCCTACAGCTGCGGCCATTGCCTATGCCCACACTAAAAATGCTCAAGGAAATGTCTTGGTCTTCGACCTTGGTGGAGGAACTTTTGACGTTACCATCATGCGCGTGGCTGACCATGCCTATGATATTTTGGCAACTGACGGGAATTCACGCCTTGGTGGGATTGACTTTGATAAGCGTCTTGTGGGCTACATCATGCAGGAGTTGGAAAAACAAGGGGTCAATATGACTAACCTTTCCGAGAAGGAAAAAATTCAACTTCAATATAAGGCTGAGCAGATTAAGACTAGTCTATCTGTGAATGACCAAGCTCTCTATGAGCACTATGTCAATGGTCAAGGTTACGGTGTCTTGATTACTCAAGCGATTTTCAATGAAATTACCTTGGACCTCCTCAAAGATACTGAAATCAAGGTGCAATCTACCCTTCAAGCATCTGGCTTGAAATGGGAAGAGATTGACCATATTCTCCTTGTGGGTGGGTCAACACGTATGCCAATGATTCGTCAGATGATTCGTTTGATGAGTGGTTTGGAACCTAAGTTTGACCTTAATCCAGATACTATCGTGGCACAGGGAGCTTCTATTTTGGCTGACCTTATCGTCAATAATGAGGTTAGCTTCTCTGAGCACCAGGATGGTAAGACAACTGAGACAGATAGAGTGGTTGTCAAGGATGTGACCTCTCAGGGAATCGGTCTGCTCTTCAAGAAAAATCCAAACAAGAACTACAGTTTTGTGGGTGACTACTATAATAGTGTCGTGGTTCCACGTAACTCAGTCTTGCCTTTGGCTGTTACCAAGGATCTCTTTGCGGTCGTGGATGGACAGAGTAAGTTTAAACTTCGTATCACAGAAGGAAATTATGAAAATCCATTTGCTGTGAAGATTTTGGGACAAGTGGAAGGGCAAGTGCCACAACCTCGTCAGAAAGGTGAGCTCTTGGCACAAGTCACCTATGCCTTTGACTCAGAACAAATTGTTACCGTGACAGTGTCGGACCCTCGAAGCAATACTGTTGTGGCACGCTTTTCAGTCAATGCACAAGTCAACCAAACCCAAGAAGTGGTTAAGGAAGATTTGTCAGAACTTCAAGCTATTTTTGCTAAATTCATCTCATGATAGACTACTACAAAGCAATTGATACAGAGACAGGACAGGAAGTGCCCTATTTAAGAGAGGTCAGTAACCGCATCTCTCCAGAGATGTCGGCTCAAGATTGTTTCGTGGCCCTTTCCTTTTTACGTGAGGAGCTGGAGGAGCTCTGGACAAATGGTACCTTGGATAAAGAAGGTGAGCGTTTGCGCAGTGAGCTCTACACGATTCGCTCAATCTTTTTCTCAGACCATGAGAAGTTACAATATGACCGAAAACTCAGACAGGCTCAGAGAAAGGCCTTGGAAGTTGAGAAGGGGACGACCACTGATGCTAGCAATGTATCAGGTAAAAAGGAAATCCCTTTTGAACCTGTTGCGGTGACTCAGACTAAAGAGTCACCTCTTAAAAATTACCTCTTTGCCGCCTTCGCCTTTGTGATTTTACTAAGTTTGATTCTCTTCTTCAATATCAATGTCATCGTTCTTATTATCGGAGCCATTCTAATTGTGGCTTTGATGTTACTTATGTCTTAGGAGATATTAATGGAAACCAATCAATTAACATTTGAACATATCTGTTTCAAATATAAGGGAAATGATAACCAGCTCTTTACAGATTTGGATGTTACTATGGAGACTGGCCAAGTTGTCGGTATCTTGGGTGCTTCTGGTTCAGGGAAAACAACTTTAACAGAGATTCTCCTAGGCCAGCTTAAACCGACTTGCCAACAATTTCGTATTTTAGAAAATGGTAAACCTGTGACTGCGGGTTCACGCTCTTGGTCCTATGTACCCCAACAAAATCTCCTACGTGAGTACCTCAAGGTATCTGAGACCTTTGATTTTTATGCGGACCACCATCTGAAAGGGAGTGGTAAGCTGACTAAAAAGCATCGCATTGCAGGCATCATGGATGATTTAGGGTTGACGGAATTTGCAAACAAGAAGATTTCAGAGCTTTCTGGTGGGCAAAAACGTCGTGTATCTATTGGTATCGAGCTTCTTAGCCCTAGTCCCTACTTTATTCTTGATGAACCGTCTTCAGGCTTGGATGCCCTTAGTGACCGTAATCTCTTACGTACCTTGAAAATCTTGGCTAAATCAGCTAACAAGTCTATTGTGGTTATTACTCACAATACAGAAAATTTGGCTATTTTTGACAAGATTATCTTCTTGTCTAAGGGACGTCCGACATTTGCAGGAACCTATGAAGAGTTGCTTTTGGAATACAAGACTAGCGATCCTTATATGATTCGTAAATATATGGATATGAATATCGCAGATGTCTATCAAGAGCTCAATGCTTCAACACGTATTTACAAGATTTAGGGAGACTTATGAACGCAGCATTACGATTAAGTTGGTATAAATTTAAACACCACTACATGGATTTTGTGAAGGTACTTCTGGGCATTGTCGCTTTCGAAGGCTTGATCCTTTATATCCAAGACAAGGGATTTTTGAAAGATTTCGAAACAACTCGAATGACCCTCTTTCTCTTGCTTTTCTCAACCAGTCTCTTGATTGTGGTTCAAAACAGTATTTATATTTCTAAGGAACGCTCGGTCCTCAACCGTGACTTTTTCTCAGGTTTGAGTCGTTCAGCCTTCGCCTTGGCTAGTATGGGGATTCACGCCTTCTTTGCTGTTTTGGAAACCATTGTCTTTATCCTATCTTACTCTGTCTTTAGTAAGTTCTTTGACAAGGAATTTCCAGATGCTGGTCATATTTTTGGTTCCTACCGTTGGGAAGTTGGGATTACAGTGCTCCTGGTTTTCTTGGCGTCGCATTTTATTGCCCTCTTTATCTCAGCCTTGGTTGGCAAATCTGAGATTACCTCTGTTATCCTAGCAGTCGTTGTGGGTATCATGCAATTTTCATTGTCGGGAACTATCCTGTCTTTGCCAAAAGCCATTGATTGGGTACAAAAATTTATCTATCTTGGTTATGGCCACAAGCTTTTTGGGATTTCTAGTGACTTGTCAGACTTGCCATCGAGCTTGGCTAAGTACGGAGTCCCAGTCCCTAAGAGCCAGTTGGAGGCCTTTCAAGGGTCTACAGGCGAATTCTGGGGACAATGGTGGGCCTTGGTGCTTCATTGCCTCGTTTATGCCCTACTCTTTTTCGTCACACTTCAGAAGAAGGAGAAATAAATGCAACAATATGATGAATGGCTGATTGACTTCCAAGTGCAGCATGGTCGCAAGCCAAGTGATAAGGAAGTCGCAGAAGCTGCTAAGACTGGTTTTGCTCTTTCTAGTGGCTTGAGCAGACAGAAAAATTCTAAATTCAGACAAGTCTTGTCTAAGGTTGGTTTGGGAGATCTCAAGTTTAGCTGGTTTTTAGTTTTGGAAATTTTGCTCTTGATTTGTATTGCTCTCTTTGGCTATGTTGTAGGCTATCTATTTATCTAGGAGGACCTCATGAAACAGTTTAAACATAAAAAGTTTATCGGTTTGGCCTTGATTGTCTTTTTGGTCTTCATGGTACTTGGAAAATATACTCAGAGCACGGCTTTCACATCGTCTTCAAGAGTTTATGCCACAACCGTTGTCGATAAGAATACCGGGAACAAGGTGCGTTTTGAAGTTCGTAAAATCAAGGGAGACAAATACGAAGTCAAAAATACGGAGACAGGTGATACTTATCAGGCTAATGCCCAAGCCGGCGAAGACCGTTCTTTGAGCTTTAAGTTGGCTGGAACTAACGGCAACTCAGACGGTACTATCCGTATCACACCAAGTATGGTGCCTGGAGGAGATGCAAAGGTTGAAATGACTGACTCAAACACCTATACTCAGGTTGAGGGAGGTTCTGAAGTCGTTGAGTCTAGCGAGGCTTCGTCTAGTTCTTCAAGTAGCCAAGTTAAAAGCATTATTAAGGATATTTTGGAATCAAGTAGTTCATCCTCTGGTAGCGACGCAAGCTCAGAGTCGTCTTCTAACGATCCAAATAAGCCAAATGCAGATATCAAGACTAAGACCGATGTCAATGGTGATAAGGAAACCACTTATATTGCAGACTATTCGACTGAGGACATTAAGTCTATCACGGAAGCTTTTCGGAAATGGCTCTATCAGTCTGATTATGCCAAGGATGCTGTTTTAGTTCAAAGCAGTTTTGACAGTATCACTAAGGTCAATGATGGTAGTCCAACCTTCCTTTCATTTAAGGCACCTAAGGAAAAAGATAGCAGCCAAACGATTACCATCCTTGCTAATCTCATCAATGCGGATGGCTATGAACATATTACTGGTGTTCCGAGTGGTATCATCAATGGTAAGGAAGTCTCAAACTATGATTTCAAGGACTATAAAAACACGGTTGATTCCTTTGCTTTAGGGATTAATGACAATAGTGGTAAGACTGCAGACTATAGCCCAACATCATCCTTCCGTCTTTATACCTTGAAGGATAAGAAACATGCTATGTATGAAGACGATGCTGCTGAACAAAAAGCCCTCTTTAAGGACTTTTCAGCTGATGATAAAACTGGTGGCAATTATAATGGCTATAACAAGCTTTATAAGGATTTGGTTGACCAAGATAAGGATTCTTACCAAATCGTTCTAGGCTCTAATGGTACTGTTTATTATGTAACTAACTACTGGAAGGGCAATTACGATAAGAAGGCTGTTCAGACCTATAAGGTAGCACCAGATGACATGCAAGAGGCTTACCAAGAGCTGCTCAAGCATTACTCTAGTGCTAGCACGTCTGATAGCTCAGAATCTTCAAGTTCTTCACAATCATCAGAGTCATCATCAAGCTCATCAGAGGCCAAAACAGAATCAAAAACGGAAACCAAGACCGATCAAACAGGCATGGATGTTAATGCTATCAAGGATAATAACTTCCAAAGCCTCGAAGGGACTTGGAAGAATGGGAATGGCTTAAGTTTGACATTTTCTAAGGACAATTTAACAGCTCCTGAAAATTATGTTGTTGAAAATTCGAATGTTAAACTTGAGAATGGCTATCTCACATCAAGTTTAAGAATGGGTATTTCTGGAGCAGCAATTCTCTTTATTCCAAAGGGAGTTACACTTCCGACAGTTCAGGGATTTGTGGATGGTTCAGATAATACTAAAGACCGTATTTTGGTCACTCAGTCAGCATCGCCACAATCTGACGCTAAACAATTCTACTATAAGGCTGACTAGACCTGTCAAGGGTGAAAGTCTTAAAAAAGTAATGTTATAACCTAAAAGTTGAGATAAAATTATCTCAACTTTTTATGTTACATTTGTAACTTTAATTTAATAGTAAGTCCATCTTATATAAATAAATGGATTCTTAGAGGTATTATAGACTTTATTAGAAATTTAATTATTGTGAAAACTTACAAAAAGCTATATAATGAGTAGTGTTGTAAAAAGGGCTTCCTAGGGGATTTTTGAGGAAGTTTCTTAAATCAGATTAAAGGGAGAGGGGGAAAAGAATGACTTTTATTATTGAATCGCTATTTGCTGTTTTTAAAGATTTTCATTGGCTAGTATCTATAGACACACTCTTGATTTTCTTTGTCAATTATCTGATGTTTCATGCAGCTGGTAGGGTCAAGATTTCTTGGAGGCTACTTTTATTAGGTGGTCTTTTGTCAGTTGTTTTGACTCCCCTTCTTCCTATGGGATTCAAATTTTTACTTAATCCTCTCATATTATTTTGTTTTAGTTATTACAAACGTCCAGACTTGCCATGGATAGAGCCGGTATTTAATAGCTTTTATGCCTGGGGAACAACTAATATCATTATACGGGGCTTGTCATTAATCGTCTTTCCTTTACTTTTGGGAGCCGACTTGACTAGCCGTATTCCAGAATCTTTAACGGAGTTTATCTGTGTGGTAGTTACCTATCCTATTTACCTCTTGGTTCACCGTTTTATTGGTTATGAATATTTGCAGGTCGAGGAAAAGGAGCGCTTGCGCATACACTTCACCCCTATTGTTATTGGGGTTAGCTTTGCCTTTCTTTCATATGGGCTTTTAAATGAATTCATGCCTTACTTTGCTAGTATCTGGCCTGTGGAAGTGGTTAACAATTATGCTAAGTTGGCCGTTCTATTGGCAACAGGAGCCTTCTTTATCGTTGTTTCCTATGCCAATCAGTGGATAAAGGATGAACTTTTTCTGGAGTTGAAAGAGGAGCAGGAACGTCATTTCCAGAGCTTACAGGAATCTAGTAGGCATATCCTCCATCTTTATCAGGAGTTATACCGTGATGGAGTGCCTAAGGTCGTTGTACCTAAGAAGGCCAAGACTGTTCTGGCTACTAGTCAAGAGGGAGACAGTCAAAACCTATCTGAGGAAGAAGTTCCCTTCAGCAAGGTTATGCCAGATATTCCCAACCTGCTTTCTCAATTGTTACGTTCCGTCATTGAGAGTAAGTATATGGAGTTTCATGCTGTCGGGATTGATTTTATCATGGAGGTTCCAGACCCTATATCCCCATCCCATATTGATATAGTGGATCTATCAGCTGTCCTAACGACCTTCTTGGACAATGCCTTATTGAGAGCTCATGGGCAAGAAAATAGCTTAGTTCGTCTGTCTTATTACCAAAGTGGTGAGGTTCAGGTCCTCTCTGTAGAGACAACCCTTTCGCAAGACAGTGCTGAGGCACCTCACAAGGCGTACGAGAATCATCTGTCAATCAATGAACAGCTCGAAGATATTATGGAGCGTTACCCTCAGTCTAAACTTAGCTTTAAGAATGATAAGTTCATCTATAGACAGCAATTTGAATACTAAACAACTTGTAAAAAATATATAGAAAGGAGATTCGATGTTTGAATCGTTTTTGGGAATAAATTTTTTAAATCTCTATAATACAGATGCCTTTCTAGCCATTCAGATTATTATAACGCTGACGATAAACTGTGCTATTTTCAAACGAATGACAGACATTCGTATCTCCTGGACGGTGTTTCTGACCTTAGCCCTGCTAGATGTGGTCCTTCAGTATAATATTAAGAGTATGAACATGATTACAGATGTCTTTATTCTGATGGTTTTGGCTATTCTGGCTAAAGGAAAGACTTGGACGGTAACGCAGTATGCTTTTCATACCTTGTTTCCAGTGGTGACATCAGATTTGCTTTATCGTTTATTGGGGCTCTTCTTTATTCCCCTTCTCTTAAATCTCCCTGTAGCTGAGGTGGGGTCTAATGCACTTTTCTATCTCTTATCTTACGGTTTGATTTTGCCACTTTATTTTGTTTTTGACCGTTTCTTGGGCTTGGATTTGAAGCGTTGGAAGGTCTATAGTGATGACTCTTTCCATAACCTCCAGATTTCTAGAAGAGCTGCCTTAGCCATGGCTACTTATTTATTGGGAATCTTTCTCAGTATGAATTTAGATGACTGGTTACCTGGTTATTCTTTAGATTTGGAATTGAGACTTCGTATGTTAGGGGTTCTCTTGTCTGCGGTGGCCTTTATTTTCCTAGTTGCTCATCTTAATCAACTGTCTAGGCAGTATTTGGAAGAGAGTTTGGCCATGGAGGAAAAACGGCATTTGAATAGTTTGACCAAGGCCAACCAAAAGATTGATCTTCTCTACAATGAATTGTTACAATACAGACAGTCTTATCAGACGGTTGTGGAACAATTTTCAGAGGAAGTGCGTGACCAGGAAGAGGCCCTTGCTGAACAGGTGTATCAGAATGTTCTTAGAGAGAGTGCCAAGGAGTTTGAACGTTTCCGTGTCATTGATAATCCTAAGCTAGAAAATATTCAATCCTTGCCCTTACGTAGTCTTCTTTCGGCTCGTATGATGGAGGCTAAACGTAGTAATATTCCAGTGACTTGTGATATTCCTGAGGAGATTTCAGGCTTTACCATGAACGTGGTTGACTTGACCTTGCTGGTGTCCATTTTCTTTAGTAATGCGATTGATGAGAGTAAGCAGGTGCCTGCCAGTCAAATCAATTTTAGTTTTCATCGTCATGATAAGGATGGGAGTTACCATTTCGTCATGGAAAATAGGACGCAAGAAGAAAAAGTTGACCTTGATGCTATTATGCAGGAAGAAAATCAGAAGAAGACCTCTGGTCTTAACCTTCACTCAGCCAAGGATATTCTTAGGAAGTATAGTGATGCCAATCTGATTACAAGCAGTGGTGATTACCTCTTCAAACAGGAATTGATTTTTAAATAAATAGATAGAGCTAAATCAAAGGATTTGGCTCTTTTTTTCGTTACAGATCCATAAAGTAGGGCTCTTTGCTGTTGAGCTTATGCTTATGTCCGAAGCTTAGGACATCGGAGGAGGAAGGGGTGAGGGAGGAGTCTGATTGTTGCTTCATTCTGTGTTATAATAGCAAGGATTAGTGCTTCTTAGAGCTAAGTGAATGACGACTTGCTTAGCCTAACGACTGGTGTAGAGACAAGAAAGGGACGTCTTATGAAATTACTTTATACGGATATGTCTCAGGATTTAACTGAAATTCTGACGGAGCAGGCGACTAGCTATGCTCAAAAGGGAAAGAGGGTCTTTTATATTGCCCCTAATGCCCTATCATTTGAGAAGGAGCGTAAGGTCTTGGAATACCTGCCTCAGTCAGCGTCCTTTGAGATTACGGTGACTCGTTTTACTCAGATGGCTAGGTACTTTATTCTCAATACGAGTAACCCAAAAACTCAGTTGGATGATGCTGGTCTGGCCATGATTTTTTATAAGGTCTTGTCACATATGGGCGATGATGAGCTTAAGGTTTATGGTCGTTTACGCAAGGATAGTAACTTTATTAATCAATTGGTGGACCTTTACAAAGAATTGCAGCAGGCTAATATGACAGTTCTGGATTTGCAGCATTTGGATCAGGCGGAGAAACAAGAGGATTTGGTAAGGATTTTCAGTGCGGCTCAGGATCTCCTGTTGGCGGGAGATTTCGACAATCAATCAAAACTCAGTGCCTTCTTCAAGGAGATTACCTCAGGCCACCTCGATAAGGCCTTGAGTAACACGGTTTTGGTCATTGATGGCTTTACGCGTTTCTCTGCCGAGGAGGAAGCACTGGTTGCACTCTTGAATGATAAGTGCCACCAGATTGTCATTGGGACCTATGCCAGTCAAAAAGCTTATAAGGCTAACTTTGTTTATGGCAATGTTTATCAGGCTTCAGTGGATTTTCTGAAGACTTTGGCTCAGACTTATAAGGTGACACCTGACTACGTGACGACAGACAAAGAGGGCAATCCTTCTTTTGCACGTATTAGTCGTCTTTTGGAGAGCCGTCATGATTTTAGTACGGTAGATGAGAAGGTTACTGATCAAGACAAGCAAGCCTTGCAGGTCTGGGAAGTGGTCAACCAAAAGGAAGAGGTGGCTCAGGTTGCCAAGAGTATTCGTCAGTTGCTGGCGGATGGTAAGCGCTACAAGGATATCTTGGTCCTGCTTGGTGATGAGGAGAGTTATAAGCTTCAGGTGGGTCAGATTTTCCGAAAATTTGATATTCCCTATTATTTCGGTAAGGAAGAAACCATGTCTAGCCATCCTTTAGTGCAGTTTGTGGATTCGCTAGAGCGTATCAAGCGCTATAATTATCGTGCTGAGGATTTGCTTAATCTCGTAAAATCCGGTCTCTATGGTGGTTTTACTCAAGAGGACTTAGACCTTTTTGAGTATTATGTCAATTTTGCAGATATCAAGGGGCGTCACAAGTTCTTGTCTGATTTTACGGCCAATAGTCGTGATAAGTATGATTTAGACCAGCTTAATGCCTTGCGCTCACAACTGGTAGAGCCCTTGGACAAGTTGCTTAACAGTCGCAAACAAAAGGGTTCTAGTCTGCTTAAGAAACTTGCGGTCTTTTTAGGGGCTGTACAAGTGCCAAATCAGATGGCTGCTTTGACTGTCAAGGCCAGTGAAGCTGAAAAAGAGCAGAATGAACAGGTCTGGAAGTCTTTCACCCAACTCTTGGAGCAGGTTGAGACTATTTTTGGAGAAGAAACGCTGTCAGTGGACGACTTTTTGTCCATTTTGCGTTCGGGAATGTTGGCCTGTGATTACCGTACGGTTCCAGCCACTGTTGATGTGGTCAATGTGAAGAAATACGATTTGATTCAACCACATTCAGCTCCTTATGTTTTTGCCTTAGGCATGACTCAGTCGCATTTTCCAAAGGTTGGGCAAAATAAGAGTCTCCTGTCTGATGAGGAGCGTAGTCGTATCAATGAGGCGACGGATGAGCATAGGAGTTTGGATATTGTTACGCAGAGTAATAGTCAGCGGGGGCATTTTGTGGCTATGTCGCTTTTCAATGCGGCTAGTGAACAATTGGTGCTTAGTCAGCCACAAATTCTCAATGAGAGTCAAGATGATATGTCGGTTTATTTGAAGGAACTTCTTGACCTTGGTCTTCCTCTGGTTGAAAAGGGACGTAATCGTTTCGAGGCTAAGGGTGACCAGATTGGGAACTACAAGGACCTCCTATCGACTGTCATTGCCCTTAACAGCAGCCATCTAGATGCTGATTTGGACAAGGAAACGCAGACGTTCTGGTCAGTTGCTGTCCGTTATCTCCGTAAGCGACTTGATAAGGACCAAGTCTTGATTCCAAATGTGATTGACGATGTGACGACGACCAAGGTGGATGATCAGGTCATGCAGCTGGTCTTTCCGGGGGAAGAACCACTAAAATTATCAGCCTCGGCTCTGACGACCTTCTATAACAACCAATATCTTTATTTCTTGCGTTATGTCTTGGGACTTGAAGAGTTGGAGTCTATTCATCCGGATGCTCGACATCACGGGACTTATTTACACCGTGTCTTTGAGCGTGTGATGGGTGATTCTTCGTCAGAAAACTTCGATGATAAATTAGAAAAGGCTATTGCTCAGACCAATCAGGAACAACCCTTTGAAATTCTCTATACCGAGGACCAAGAGAGTCGCTTGTCTCGTCAGATCTTGGAAGATATCGCCCGTTCAACTGCCAGTGTTTTGCGTGACAATGCGGCCGTTAAAGTTGAGCGTGAGGAAGCCAAGTTTGACTTGCTTTTAGCAAATAGCATCAAAATTACAGGGATTATTGACCGTGTGGACCGTTTAACGGATGGGGCTCTGGGTGTCGTTGACTACAAATCAGGTAAAAATGTCTTTGACATTCAGAAATTCTACAATGGCCTCAGTCCGCAATTGGTGACCTATCTGGAGGCCCTTCGACAAACCTATAAGGTCGATGCTGACCAGCTTTTTGGTGCCATGTATCTCCACATGCAGGACCCACAACTTAACCTAGTCCAGTTTGGTCTGGATAAGCTAGCAGCTCAGGCTAATAAGGAATTGACCTATAAGGGGCTCTTTGTAGCTTCAGAAACAGAGCATCTGGCTGGTGGAAACTATGATTTACAAAAGACTGTCACCTATGACAAGGAGGACCTAGAAACCTTGTTAGACTACAATATTAAGCTCTTTACAGATGCTGCTGAGATTATTCGAAGTGGGAATTTTGCGGTCAATCCTTATACCGAGGATGGCAAGTCTGTTCAAGGGGATCAAATCAAGGCTATTACTCATTTTGAGGCCGACCGCCACATGGGACAGGCTCGTAAACTCTTGCGTTTACCAAGTAAGGGCAAGAAGGAAGCCTATTTGGAGCTGATGACAAAAGACGAGGACAAGAATCAGATGCAAGTTGCTGAAAATATCATCCCCTTTCTTGTCACTAATCAAGCTGTGACAGCAAACAAAAAAGATCAGGAGGACAACCATGTTGACTAAAGCTTTTTTAAGTCCAACAGAGATTAAGGAACGCATTGCCCAAGAAGCAGCTTCTGACAAGGAACGCAAGTTAACACCTGAGCAGATTGAAGCCATTTACAGTAATGGTAGCAATATTCTTGTGTCAGCTTCGGCCGGATCAGGAAAAACCTTTGTCATGGTTGAGCGTATCCTTGATATGATTGGACGTGGCGTTGGTATTGATCAACTCTTTATCTCAACCTTTACGGTAAAGGCTGCAGGTGAGTTGAAAGAGCGTCTGGAAAAGCGTCTGACAGAGCAGTTGGGACAAGTTGAGACGGATGAAGAGCGTGTCTTTCTTTCAGACCAGATTGCCAAAATTGGGACGGCTGATATTGGAACCATGGATGCCTTCACCCAGAAATTGGTCAATCAGTATGGCTATCTCCTGGGTGTGTCACCTATTTTTCGCATCATGACAGACCCTGCTGAGCAGACGCTTATGAAAAATGAGGTTTATACCGATCTTTTCAATGATTACATGCAAGGGAAGGATGCCCAACTTTTCCAAAAATTGGTCCGCAACTTCGCTGGAAATGGTAAGACTAGTAAGGCCTTCCGTGATCTAGTTTACGATGTCTATAACTTTTCTCAGGCTACTGCAGGTCCTGAAAAATGGCTACGTCAGAATCTCTTAAAAGGGCAGACCGATGCCAAGCCAGACAAGGCTAAAGTTGAGCTTTTAGAGGGTCTCAAAGATGGCTTGTTAGCTGATTTCTTAGCCTTCTTAAGAGACCATTTAGGCCTAGCTCAGCGTGAATTTGCCAAGGCCAAGTATCTGAATAATGTGTCAGATGCCATTAGCCTTCTGGAGGGAGCCTTGGCCAATGACCAAACCGATATGGAGGACTTGCTCAAACAACTCTTGACTCTGTCAGGAGGGACTGGCTTGACAAATATGACCCGTCCTAAAGACGAGGAACTCAAGGCCTACAAGGAAGCTTACAACAAGACCAAAAATGGGTTTGTGGCCCAGTTGCGTGAGATTGATACCCAACTAACGGTCCTCGAGGTTTTGACCAAGCATAATGATGACATCCTACCTCTGTTAGAGCTGCTTCAGGCCTTTGTGCTTGATTTTTCAGACCAGTATTTACAGGCCAAGATTCAGGAAAATGCCTTTGAATTCTCAGATATTGCCCACTTTGCCATCCGTATTTTGGAGGAAAATCCAGAGGTGGCAGCCAGCTACCGTGACCGTTACCATGAAGTAATGGTAGACGAGTATCAAGACAATAGCCATACTCAAGAACGCATGTTGGAGCTCCTCTCTAACGGTCACAACCGATTCATGGTGGGAGATATCAAGCAATCCATCTATCGTTTCCGTCAGGCGGATCCTCAGATTTTTAATGGCAAGTTCCAGCTTTTCCTTGAAAATCCAGATGCAGGTAAGCTAATTCTCCTTAAAGAGAACTTCCGTAGCCAATCTGAGGTTCTTGATGCGACTAATGGTGTTTTCAGCCACCTCATGGATCAGGAAATCGGAGATATCCTTTATGACAAGACGCATATGTTGGTAGCAGGTAGCGAGAAGCAAAAAGAGCCCCATCCTGAAAATGAGACTGAGGTTCTGATTTACAATAGTGATGAAGCAAGTGTGACTCCTGACGAGGATGGTTCTGATCAACCTATCAGTAGTGGTGAGATTTCCTTGGTTATCAAAGAAATTATCAAACTTCACGAGCAGGGTGTACGTTTTGAGGACATTACCCTCCTAGCACCAACCCGCAACACCTATCTGGACTTGATGGCAAGCTTCGAGGAGCACGGAATTCCTTTGGTTCCTGACGAGTACAAGTCAAGCTACCTAGAGTCGCTAGAAGTTATGATTATGTTGGATACCCTTCGTGCCATCAATAATCCTCTTAATGACTATGCCCTCGTTGCCCTCCTTCGTTCACCGATGTTTAATTTCAACGAGGATGATTTGGCTCGTATTGCTGTCCAGGCTGACGAAGGACAATTCTATGATAAACTTCTTGTAGCTTGCACTAAAACAGGGCTTCATCCGGAAGTTGTCACACAAGGACTTGATGCCAAGTTGACTCTTTTCACTGAGACTCTGGCAGATTGGCGTGATTACAGTAAGTGGCACTCGCTCTACGACCTCATTTGGAAGATTTACGACGATCGTTTCTATTATGATTATGTTGGCAGTCTTCCACGAGCTGAGCAACGCCAGGCCAATCTCTACGCCCTTGCCTTGCGTGCCAATGCCTATGAAAAGACTGGTTTTAAGGGACTTTCTCGTTTTATTGGTATGATTGATAAGATCATTTCTAGCGGTAACGACCTAGAGGAAGTAACAGACTTGGTTCCCAAAAATGCCGTTAGCCTCATGACCATTCACAAGTCCAAGGGACTAGAGTTCAAGTATGTCTTTGTCTTGCAGATGAATCGCAAGTTCATTGGTCACAGCAAGGATGGACTAAGTGGTAAATACATTATCAACCGTGAAAAAGGACTTGGCATTAAGTACCTAGCTGACCTTAAAGACCAGATAAACACCAATTTGCCCAAGTTAAATGTTGTTTTAGAGACCTTAACCTTCCAGGAAAATCGTAGGGAAGAGCGTCGAGCAAGTATCTCAGAAGAGATGCGTCTGCTCTATGTTGCAATGACTCGTGCAGAGAAAAAACTCTACCTAGTTGGTAAGGGTAGTAAGGAAAAATTAACCCAGCAATTTGGCACGGATGTCGAAAATAATCGCCTACCAGTAGCTCTCCGTGACCAAATCGCCACTTATCAGGATTGGGTTATGGCTTTGGATACTGCCTTTATGAGAAAGGATCTCAAGTTTACTGTTCGCTTTGTTGAGTCTGAAGACTTGACCCCAGAGGCTATTGGTCAGGTTGAAGTTAAAGCAGCAGTAGATGCTGATGATCTATCTAACAATCGCCAGACGGAAGACATTAAACGTGCCCTAACTGTCTTAGAAAGTGTTGAAAAGCTCAACCAACTTTATGCACCAGCGATTGACCTGCCATCTGTGCGTACGCCGAGCCAGCTCAAAGCCTTCTACGAACCTGTCATGGATACCGAAGGGGTGGATATTATGGACAAGAAAGAGGAAGTGCAACCTCTTGAGACATCCACTAGCTTTGAGCTTCCAGATTTTGGGCAAAAAACGAAGGTCACTGGAGCTGCAGTTGGTTCAGCCACCCATGAACTCATGCAACGCTTGAGTCTTTCTGACAAGGTGACCCTCCAAGATTTGACACAGGCCTTGAGTCGAGTATCGGCAGATGATCAAGTCAAGGCGCGCCTGCAGTTAGAAAAGCTACTAGGCTTCTTTGACACCGAACTTGGGAAGCTCATTCTAGCTAACCGTGATAAGTTGCGTCGCGAAGCGCCATTTGCCATGTTGGCAGAAGACCCGGCTAGTAAGGAAGACTTTGTCGTCCGTGGTATCATCGATGGCTACCTTCTTCTTGAAGACCGTATTGTCCTCTTTGACTATAAGACAGACCGCTTCACTCAACCTGGTGAGCTTAAGGAACGTTACAAAGGGCAAATGAGCCTCTATGCTAAAGCACTCAGCCAAGCCTATCAAATAGATAAGATTGATAAATACCTTATTCTCCTAGGTGGAAAAGACTTGGAAGTCGTAGAAGTATAAGCTATAGCCTAACCATTCTTTCATAGTGAAAGAGTGGTTTTTTTGTGTCTTAATCCCACCAAAAAAGACCGGTGTGCACACACCAGTCTTTTCGATAGATTTCCATCAGTATTGTAAGTTCGTTAAAATATTAGAGGATGGAAATAGTTATGAAAAAAAGTATCTTGTAGGTTGCTTGGGCCTACAAGGGCTATTATAACAAACTCATCTCAGTCTAAACAAGGTTAGAAAAATTAGAATTAACCACCACAAATATTACTAATTTTTAATAGTTAGAATCCATAATAGCAATAAATAGAGACAAAAACCGTCAGCATGAGACTGACGGTTTTAGTTTATTTTAATCCTAATATCAACTAATTAAAGGAACCACCCAATTGACCCAGACCCAGGAAATAGGCATAACCAGAATCATGGCTGGAATCATATCTGCTGTTGGGAATTGACGCAGTTTCATAATACGAAAACCGGTCGCAATCATGAGGAAGCCCCCGCAAGCCTTAAAGTCTCCAATCATGGCTTTTGTTGTTAGAGGGAGAATGAAACCAGCACTCACAAAGAGGAGGAAGAAAACGATAAATTGTGGAATGGCAATCATGGAGACGATGTAGCCTAGACTACAAGAGAAAATCATAGCCGTAAAGAAATCTAGGATAGATTTAGAAATTAAGATAGAAGCATCGCCTGTCATCCCAGACTCAAGACTCCCGTAAATTCCTGTACCACTGGCACAAAAAAGGACGATAACTGTCAAGAGTTGCGCATAAAATTCATCGTGAGCTAACCCTGTTTGCTTGCTTGGTGTAATCTTGGACAAGCCTTTTTCCATAAGCCCAGCTCCCTTGTTGATGAGGTTTCCAAACTTTAGGGCCAGCCCAATGATGGTACCGATAACTACCGCAAAGATAACCGCAGGCATATTAACCATATTCATAATAGCGCTAATCCCCATTACCATAGAGGCTAGGCCAAAGATAAGGTTAAGATTCTCCTTGAAGTCTTCTCTAAGATAGTCGCCAAAGAGACCTCCAGCGATTCCTCCTAGGATAATTGATAGCGAGTTGATGATAATTCCAGTTGGCACCAGTGATTTTCCTCCTATTTGTTTTAAATACTATAAGTTTAGCATTATCAAAGACCGAATGCAAAATTGTCTCGTTTTTACAAACGTTTTATTGAAATTGTACCTTTGAAATGATACAATAAATGAGAAGGTAAGGAGATAGTCTTATCTAAAACCATTGCCGATATTATTAGAGTATTGTTCATAAAAAACAAGGCAACAACTCTAATTTACAATCTAATATAAAGTGTAAAATGAGGCTATTGTTAAATAGATTCTCAAGAAAGGATAAAAGATGATTCGTTTTGAACACGTAACGAAACGTTATGAAGATAAGGATGCTCTCTCAGATCTTAACCTCGAGATTCGAGATGGGGAGATTTTTGGTCTGATTGGTCACAATGGGGCTGGTAAGACCACAACTATTTCCATTTTGACGTCTATCATTGAAGCTAGCTACGGTGAAGTTTATGTCGATGATATGGCCCTCAGCCAACATCGTGATGCTATCAAGAAAAAAATCGCTTATGTGCCAGATTCACCAGACTTATTTCTAAATTTAACTGCTAATGACTATTGGTACTTTTTGACACGTATCTATGATTTGGAAGCTAGTCAGGTTGAGGAACGTTTGATTAATCTCATGGCTATCTTTGACTTGACGGAAAGTCGCTATAACCTCATTTCTTCCTTCTCTCACGGTATGCGTCAGAAGGTTGTCGTTATCGGTGCTCTTCTGGTTAATCCGCAGATTTGGGTTTTGGATGAGCCTTTGACTGGTCTGGATCCACAGGCATCTTATGATTTGAAAGAAGCCATGCGTAACCATGCTAAGGAGGGTAATAGTGTGCTCTTTTCAACCCACGTTCTAAGTGTAGCTGAGCAGCTCTGTGATCGTATTGCTATTTTGAAGAAAGGAAAACTCATCTTCCAAGGGTCTCTAGCTGAACTTAAGTCTCAGTACCCTGACAAGGATTTGGAAACCATTTATCTGGAAATGGCTGGACGTAAGATCGAGGAGGTGTAGTCATGAACTGGAACCATGTTTGGGAGCTTTTTAAAATTAATCTCCTCTATGCAAATCCTCAAGCAGTAACTAACCTACAGAAACGTCAGGAGAAAAAGAAAAAGGCTAATTTCTCCATCGTTAATGCCATGCTTAGACAACAACTCTTGATTTTAATTATTTTTACGGTTGTTTATAGCTATCTTTTTGTAGGTGTCGATTATAAGGCCAATCCTGGAGTCTTAACCCTCTATCTTTTGACATTTTCAGTCATGGGGCTTCTCCAGACTTTTACGGCTCTCTATAGTACCTTTTACGATAGTAAGGATAGCAAGGCTTATCTGCCTCTTCCCTTAAAGCCATCAGAAGTCTTTTTGGCCAAGACCTTGTCAGGTTCTATGGTTGGGATGACCTTCATGGTACCTATCCTTAGTCTTCTCATTCTAGCTTACTGGCAATTTATTGGCCCGCTGGGGATAGTCGTGGGGTTTCTATCCTTTATCGTTTCTCTCTTTATCAATCTCGTTTTTTCAGTGATTCTGTCTAATAGTGTTGGAACGCTGATTGTTCGCAGTTCTCGTCAAAAGCTCTATTCGACTATTTTGATGACCCTGTCAACCCTATTGATTATGTTCCCTATCATGATGGTTGGTTTTCTTAATGGTTATGTTAAGGGTGCTGGACATATCGATTTTCCTTTGTTGCCTTATCTAAGAGGTTACTATGATGTGGTAGCTGCTCCTCTATCTCCGGAGGCTCTACTAAATTTTTATCTTCCTCTTATCTCAGTGCTTATCTTGGGTCTTTGGTTTTATAAAGTCAGAATGCCTCGTTATTTCCACGAAGCCATTTATAACAAAAAGGCTAGAAAGACTCAGGTAAAAGTTGTTACTCGAAGTCAAAGACAGGTCTTGGTTCGCCATCATTTATCTACTTTGGGAAACTCAACCCTCATTATCAATACCTATGTGGTACCAGTATTATATATGATCATGCTGGGCGGAGGTGCGTTCTTTTTGAAAGATTTAGGTCCAGACTATTTCGGGCTCATGCTTTTAGTCGGAATTGCCTTTGGTTTCTTTTCAGCGCAACCAACAAGTTTTCTTGGGGTGGCAACTTCCTTAGAGGGAACAAACTTTGACTTTATCCGTAGCCTGCCAATCAATACGGGTGACTATCTTCGTCAAAAGTTTTGGATTTTCTATGGCTTGCAAGTCGGTGTATCCCTCTTACTAGGAGGACTTGGTTTAATATTCCTTGCACATCTCCATCCTATTTTGGTGGCAAGTTTCGCTCTTGGTTTTCTCGTAACAACCTATCTTGTAGGTGGCTATTTCTTTGAACGTGACCTTAAATTATTGGAAGTGAATTGGCAGGAAGTCACTCAGCTCTTCAATCGGGGTGGCGGACAGTGGCTCTATATGGGTATCTTTATTCTTACAATTTTCATCGCTGCCTTGCTAGGAGGTATTGTCTTCTTTGCAAGTAAGTTCTGGATTGCCCTAGTAGTCAACGCTATAGTATCTGGGCTTATAGCTTTAATTGCCCTAATCGTTTATCTCTTTGTTGACCGCAGACGTTGGAAACGTATTAGAGCCATATTTTTTGCCTAGAACAAACTGTTTAAAGAGTCTCTCCGATTGGAGGGATTCTTTTTTACTGAAAATCTTTAATATGTAAACTTATGCATTATATATGTTAAAATACCTGAATTTAGTGTATAATCATAAACATGAAACGAAATTTTGACTCAGTAAAACGCCTAGTTATCAAAATCGGGACTAGCTCCCTGGTTTTGCCTTCAGGGAAAATTAATCTTGAAAAAATCGATCAGCTAGCTTTTGTGATTTCTAGCTTACATAATAAAGGAATTGAGGTTGTCCTCGTATCCTCTGGGGCTATGGGATTTGGTCTTAATGTCCTAGATCTTGAGAAGCGCCCAGCAGAGGTTGGTAAGCAACAGGCTGTCTCAAGTGTAGGGCAGGTGGCCATGATGAGCCTTTATTCTCAGGTCTTTTCACATTACCAAACCAAGGTATCTCAGCTTCTTTTGACCCGTGATGTGGTCGAGTATCCTGAGAGTTTGGCCAATGCCATCAATGCCTTTGAAAGCCTCTTTGAGCTTGGAGTTGTTCCAGTTGTTAATGAAAATGATGCTGTCAGCGTAGATGAAATGGACCATGCGACTAAGTTTGGGGACAACGACCGCTTGTCAGCTATCGTAGCTAAGATTGTTGGTGCTGACCTACTCATTATGTTGTCAGATATTGATGGGCTCTTCGATAAGAACCCAAATGTCTATGAAGATGCAACCCTTCGTAGCTATGTACCAGAGATTACAGAGGAAATTCTAGCCTCAGCTGGTGGTGCTGGTAGTAAATTTGGTACGGGTGGTATGATGAGTAAGATTAAGTCAGCCCAGATGGTTTTTGAAAATCAAAGCCAAATGGTTTTAATGAATGGTGAAAATCCGCGTGACATTCTTCGTGTCCTAGAAGGAGCCAAAATCGGTACACTCTTTAAACAGGAGGACTAATATGACACATATTGATACATTGGGCCAGCAGGCCAAAGTGGCGGGTCGTCAGATTGCTAAATTATCAACAGCAGCTAAAAATGACCTTCTAAATCAGGTAGCTAAAGCTCTAGTAGCTGAGAGTGCCTATATTATCGCTGAAAATGCTAAGGATATGGCCAATGCCAAGGAAAATGGTATTTCAGAGATTATGCAAGATCGCTTGCTCTTAACGGAAGACCGTATCGCAGGGATTGCTGAGGGTGTCCGTCAGGTGGCAGATCTTCAGGACCCAATCGGTCAAGTAGTTCGTGGCTATACGAATCTGGATGGTCTCAAAATCATTCAAAAGCGTGTTCCTATGGGTGTTATCGCTATGATTTTTGAGAGCCGTCCCAATGTCTCAATCGATGCCTTTAGCCTTGCCTTTAAAACCAATAATGCCATTATTCTTCGTGGAGGACGTGATGCCATCAATTCCAACAAGGCCTTGGTTACAGTAGCTCGTAAGGCTTTGGAAAATGCGGGTATCACAGCAGATGCCGTTCAGCTGGTTGAAGATACCTCTCATGAGGTAGCAGAAGAACTCATGGCGGCGACTAAGTATGTAGACTTGCTCATCCCTCGTGGTGGAGCTCGTCTCATCCAAACGGTTAAAGAAAAAGCCAAGGTTCCAGTCATTGAAACGGGTGTTGGTAACTGTCATATTTATGTGGATAAATATGCTAACTTAGATATGGCGACACAGATTGTCATCAATGCCAAAATACAGCGACCAAGCGTTTGCAATGCTGCAGAATCTCTCGTTGTTCATGCTGATATTGCGGAAGACTTCTTGCCTAACTTGGAAAAAGCTATTTCAAAAATTCAGTCTGTTGAGTTCCGTGCGGATGAAAGGGCTTTGAAACTTATGGAAAAAGCTGTACCCGCTTCACCTGAAGATTTTGCGACAGAGTTTCTTGACTATATTATGTCTGTTAAAGTGGTAGACAGCCTTGATGAGGCTATTAAATGGATTAATACTTACACGACATCGCATTCAGAGGCTATCGTAACTCAGGATATCAGTCGTGCGGAGCAATTCCAAGATGATGTTGACGCTGCAGCTGTCTATGTTAATGCCTCAACCCGCTTCACAGACGGCTTCGTCTTTGGACTGGGTGCTGAAATCGGAATCTCAACCCAAAAAATGCACGCCCGTGGCCCAATGGGACTTGAGGCCCTAACCTCAACCAAGTTCTATATTAACGGACAAGGACAAATTAGAGAATAACCCATAAAGCTCCATGAAGGAGCTTTTTTAGTTGGTTTGCTAGACGACAGGTCTTCTGATATACTGGTAGTATCAAGGATGAGGAGATTTTGCCATGTTTAAAGCTTATAAGAAGTATTGGATGGGCTATGTCGATTTTACAGGACGTTCAACTCGCTCAGACTATTGGTTGGCAGTTTTAGCAAATACTATAGTAACTATCATTTTATTTAGCATAGTTATAGTTGTAACTGTTTTTGATAGTCCGAATAGTCATTATCATATTATTTTTATATTATTGTATTTGCTTGCAATGCTATATTTCTTTGCTAACTATATTCCATCTATTGCCCTTCAGGTGCGTCGCTTGCGTGATGCTGGTTTTCATTGGGCATTGATTTTCTTAAGCTATGCGCCTGTTATAGGTGATATCGTACTGTTGGTTTTGTTTTGTCAACCCACAAAAGTAGAATTTCCTTTCAACCAGTTCAATAATCCACCACAATAATAATGACTTAACAGCCTTGCGAGGCTGTTTTTTAGTTGATTTGTCAATCTTCCCTTCTCTTGCTACACTGGGAGTATCATAAAAAAGGGGGATTTTATTATGATTGAAGCCTACAAAAAATTTTGGAAGGGCTATGTTGATTTTAAGGGCCGTTCAACACCTTCAGATTACTGGTTTGCATGTTCGGCACATCTATTGATTTTCTTTACTTGGTATTTGCTCCTAGCAGTGTTTGAAAGAATGGTAGCTGAAACAGGATCAAGCGATTTATTTACTATTGGTGTTATTTTACTACTTATCTTTTTTGCCTATGGTGTTGCTGCGGTTTTACCTGGTATTGCTCTAACGGTTCGTCGTTTACGTGATGCTGGCTATAATTGGCCGTATATTTTTATTCCTTTAATCCCATTTGTCGGTATTTTTATCTTCATTTTTCTATTATGTCAACCAACAAAAGTAGAAGTGCCAGTCAACAACGTCGATAACCCACAGCAATAATGACAATCAACCAACTCTTTGAGTTGGTTTTTCTAATGTCAAAAAAAGTTTTATGTTAATGTTGCACATTTTAATATTTCTGATATAATCTTATCTGAGACTAATCGATACTAAAAATATATTTAAGAAATGTGAATACTCTATGAAACTACTTCGTCAATTAAAAGAAAAACGTTACCTTATTTTGGCATTTACCCTACCGGCTATTCTTTTGGCTTTGGCAATTGTCTTTTTGCAGCCCGCACACAATCATGCAAAGGTCCAAGTCAAGGTTGGTACTAAGCAGTCATCGTCTAGCAAACCCAAGGCGTCATCCAAATCATCGAGCTCTAGCTCTTCGTCATCTTCTTCAACCTCGAGTGAGTCTTCGAGCGAATCATCATCAAGCTCAACGGTAGAAGCAGCTAGTCAGACAGAGGCAAGCTCTACTCCTGCGGTAGCGTCAACGCCAACACCATCTTCATCACAAGAGACTTATCAAGCGCCCCAATATAACTATGTGCCACCAACAACTTATACAGAGTCACATAGTGAGTCTTCAAGCTATACAGCACCTGCCTACAGCGCAGATGTTAGCTCTGGGACAACAGAATAAGGGTTAGAGAAAAGGAATTTAGGATTAGAAATGAAAAATAAAGTTTTAGTATTAGTAACAGGATTATCTAGTTTAGTACTATTGGCTGCTTGTTCAAACCAGCAAAATGGCTTGACTTCGACGACTTCAACTTCATCAGTAGAACAGTCACAATCAAGTAGTAGTGAAAGCTCTAGTCAAGAGAAAAAGGTAGATACCTCTGCTTATGATAGCATCATTAGTAAGTACCAAACGGCTGTGGCCAACAATCAAACGGATGCCTCGCTTAATTCTCTCGTTGTTACCTATGCTAATTCTCAAACAAGTCCTGCCTCAACGGTCTATACTTACCGTGATCTGGATGGTAATGGTGTTGATGAGTTGATTCTTGCTTTTAAGCCGGGGAAACTTTTTAAAGAGCATATGATTACGGATATTTACACTATCTCTAAGGATAGTGATCAGGTTATTCGTCTGACAGAAGGTCCACAACTGGGCATGTTGGGTGAGCGTATGACATTGGCCTACCTCATGGATAACACCTTTAGCTACTATGGTAGTGCTGGTGCTATGGCTGGTGGTGGTTCTGGCTACCACTTTAGTAGTGATGGCCAGTCTCTTATAAAAGATGACAGTGATTCGGGTGCAGAGAAGGCTGATTTTTCGAATTGGGATTGGAAGGATCTAAACTAATACTAACTTTAGAACGTCGTCACAAATTCAAACAAATTCATCATCCTTCAAGCCTGATGAATTCAAAAATGGCAATTACAAATCAGCTGTAGGGACATGGAAATCTTCAAATGGAAAGACCATCACCATCACTTCGGATGGACAGTTGGAACTCTGGGGGTCTACTTACCTTATCGACAAAGTCTCATCCAATCAGTATGTGTCTGGTATATATACCTTAACTTATGTTAATTCTAGTCCAGTTGGGAATACTCCAATTCAGCCTTGTCCTAAGGGAGTTAGTGATGCAAGTGATGCGGGAGATAATAGTAAGGACCGTATTCTAGCGACGAATGGAGTGCCATCTGAGGAAAGCTATTTTTACAGAGTGGATTAATCTTATCAGATGATATATCAACTAAAGAGTTAGACCACAGGTCTGGCTTTTTTACTATCCTGTCAACTTACAGAACGAGACAATTTCTCCATTCTTGTGCTATAATAAAAGTTATGACTAATGAATTTCACCATGTAACCGTTCTTTTACACGAAACTGTTGATATGCTTGATATCAAGCCCGATGGCATCTATGTAGATGCGACCTTGGGTGGCGCAGGACATTCGTCTTATCTTTTGTCGCAATTGTCTGAAAAGGGTCATTTGTACTGTTTTGATCAGGACCAAAAGGCTATTGATAATGCTCAAGTGCGTCTCAAGGACTATATTGATAAGGGCATGGTGACTTTCATCAAGGATAATTTCCGTAATCTCAAGTCCAATCTTGAAGCCTTGGGGGTGTCTGAAATTGATGGCATTCTCTATGACTTGGGTGTCTCTAGCCCACAGTTGGATGAGCGTGAGCGTGGTTTCTCCTATAAACAGGATGCCAAGCTGGATATGCGCATGAATGAGGAGGCGAGTCTGACTGCTTACGATGTGGTCAATACCTATCCTTACAACGATTTGGTGCGTATTTTCTTCAAGTATGGTGAGGACAAGTTCTCTAAACAGATTGCACGTAAGATTGAACAGGCTCGTCAGGTTAAACCAATTGAGACCACGACGGAACTGGCGGAAATCATTAAATCAGCTAAGCCTGCTAAGGAATTGAAGAAGAAGGGCCATCCAGCCAAGCAAATTTTCCAAGCTATTCGTATCGAAGTGAACGATGAGCTGGGTGCTGCGGATGAGTCTATTCAAGAGGCCTTGGATTTACTTGCTGTAGATGGCCGTATTTCGGTCATTACCTTCCATTCTTTGGAGGATCGATTGACTAAACAGCTTTTCAAGGAAGCCAGTACGGTAGATGTGCCTAAAGGTCTACCTTTTATTCCTGAAGACCTCCAGCCTAAGGTGGCCTTAGTTAATCGTAAGCCAATCCTACCTAGTCAGGAAGAATTAGAAGCTAATAACCGCTCGCATTCTGCTAAATTGCGTGTGGCTAAAAAAATCAGGAAATAATTATGGAAAATAAGGAACATCAGATTGTTAATAGAGCCATTAGAAACCATATTCGTTTTATGACGCGTATGGAAAAGGCCTTCTATTCGGCAATTGTTTTGACAGCTATTGTGATGAGTATCGCTGTTGTATTTTTACAAGGGCGTAATCAGGCTATCAAGCAACAAATCACAGACCTTAATAGCAAGATTAGTGATGAAAAAACAGAGCTTAACAATGCTAAGCAGGCGGTTAATGAGTTGACTAACTCTGACCGTATTAAAGAGATTGCTAATAAGGCAGGCCTGTCTATTAATAACGATAGTATTAAGAGTGTGAAGTAACCAATGAACAGATTAAGAAAACTTAAACATTTATTTCTAAACTATGTCGTTAGGGATAGGCGAAAGCCAGCCCAGAATCGACAGCACGTTGGTCAGAACCTTATGGTTCTCAGCATCTTTATCTTTTTCGTCTTTATTATCAACTTTGTGGTGATTATCGGGACAGACAGTAAGTTTGGTGTCGATTTGTCTACCCAGGCTGCTAAATCTTATAACACTAAGACCACGGTGGCTGCCAAGCGTGGGACGATTTACGACCGAAATGGAAATGTTTTGGCTGAGGATTCAACCAGTTATGCCATTTACGCTATCGTGTCGACCAGTTATGTATCAGCGACTCAAGAAAAACTCTATGTCCAAGATAGTCAGTTTGACAAGGTTGCTGATATTTTAAAGGATAAGCTAGGAATTGAAAAGAGTGATTCCTTGGCCCAATTGCGTACTAAGGGTGCCTACCAGGTTTCCTTTGGGCTAAAGGGGAAGGGAATTACCTACTCTGTTAAAGAAGAACTAGAAAAAGCCTTTAAAGATGCGGGAATTAAGGGGATGGCCTTTGAAGCAACAACGTCACGAATGTACCCTAATGGAACCTTCGCGTCAGAGTTTCTTGGTCGTGCCGAAGCTGTTGAAAATAAAAAAGACGGCTCATATTCTTTAATTGGTCAAACTGGTTTGGAGCGCTCGCTCAATAGCCTCTTGACTGGAACAGATGGAGAGGCCATCTATGAAAAGGATAAAAACGGTAATACGCTTCTAGGTACGGAAACCATTACCAAGGAAGCTATCGATGGTAAGAACATCTATACAACCTTGTCAGCGCCTCTCCAAACCTTCTTAGAAACGCAGATGGATACCTTTATGGAGCAGACGCAAGGTGTCAATGCTTCAGCGACAGTTGTCAATGCAAAAACAGGTGAAATTCTTGCGACGACACAACGTCCTACCTATAACTCTGATACCCTCGAAGGACAAGCCAAGAAAAGTTATGACTGGGTTAACCGACTTTATGAGGCCCAATATGAACCAGGGTCAACCATGAAGGTCATGCTCTTGTCATCGGCTATCAATAACGGAAGTTTCAATCCTAATGCGACCTATAGCAATGCCAACGGTATCAAGGTTGATGATGTTGAAATCAATGACTGGTCTATTAATGAAGGTATCTCGTCAGGCCGAACCATGTCATTTGCTCAAGGCTTCTCTTATTCAAGTAACGTTTTGATGACCATGTTGGAACAAGAGATGGGAGACAAAGTTTGGTCTAACTACTTATCTCTTTACAAATTTGGTCTTCCAACCCGTTTTGGGATGGTTGGTGAGTCTTCAGGGGTTGTCTCTCGAAACTCTGTTAATATAGCTCAATCATCCTTTGGACAAGGGATTTCAGTGACTCAGGTTCAGATGCTTCGTGCTTTTTCAGCTATCTCTAACAACGGTGTTATGCTGGAACCTCAATTTATCAAACAAGTTGCGGATGTCAACCAAGGCACTGTTCGTACGGCTAAGAAAGAAGTTATTGGTAAGCCAGTTTCCAAGCAGGCTGCTTCTGAGACCCGTAATTATATGATTTCTGTTGGTACAGACCCAGAGTTTGGTACCATGTACAACAAGTCTGAAGGTTCGCCAATCATTAAGGTTGGTAACTATGATGTTGCGGTTAAGTCAGGAACAGCCCAAGTGGCCGATGAAAAGACAGGAACCTATAAAGTTGGGACCAACGAAACGCTCAACTCAGTTGTAGCTATGGTTCCTTCTGATGATCCACAATATGTTATGTATGTAACAGTTCTGGAACCTAAGACCTGGGATAATAATTTTTATGCGACGGTGGTTAACCCTGTCCTAGAAGAAGCCATGTCTATGGGAGACACCCTAGATACTTCTGTGTCTGAAGGTAGTGAAAAGACCGAGGAAACGAGTTATCAAACCGGCGATATTATCGGTAAGAGTCCAGGTGAGATAGCTAACACCCTTCGTCAAAACTTGATTCATCCGATTGTTCTGGGTGTTGGTGATAAGATTGAGAAGGTTTCTGTAGATGCCAAAGCCAATATTAAGGCTAATGAACAGATTCTTATCATGACCAATGACTTCACAGAACTTCCAGACATGTATGGTTGGACCAAGAAGAACGTTGAAACCTTTGCCAAATGGAAGGGCATTAAAATTACTTACAAGGGTGGCAAGTCAGGGACTGTTACCAAACAAAGTGTTGCGGCAGGAAAAGCCCTGTCTAAAACTAAGAAGATTACCATTACTTTAGGAGACTAAGATGACTATGAGTCTGATAGCAGGCGTGGCCGCCTTTGTGTTGACGGTGCTCGCCATGCCTCACTTTATTACTTACTACAAAATCAAGAAAATCGGTGGCCAACAAATGCATGAAGATGTGAAGCAGCATCTGGCTAAGGCTGGAACACCAACTATGGGAGGGACAGTCTTCCTAGTAGTTGCTATCTTGGTTAGCTTGATTTTTAACTTCCACGTCTTTAGCGAGGGCCACCAAGCCTATGGTGCTACAGTAGGGATTCTCTTTGTAATTTTGATTTATGGAATTATAGGCTTCCTTGATGATTTCCTTAAGATTTTCCGTCAAATCAATGAGGGACTTAAACCTTGGCAAAAGATGGCCTTGCAGATTATTGCGGGTTTGCTTTTCTACTTTATCCACGTACTCCCTAGTGGGACAGATAGCCTAGCTATTGGTGGATTAACCATTCATCTCGGTGTCTTTTATGTTCTCTTTGTCCTATTCTGGATTGTCGGTTTCTCAAATGCTGTGAACTTGACAGACGGTATTGATGGTTTAGCTTCTATCTCTGTGGTTATCAGCTTGATTGCCTATGGAATTATCGCTTTTGTCAAGGGTGAGTTCGCTATCTTGACTATCATTATCACTATGATTGGGGCACTTCTTGGCTTCTTCGTCTTTAACCACAAGCCAGCCAAGGTCTTTATGGGAGATGTCGGTTCCTTGTCACTTGGAGCTATGCTTGCGGTTATCTCTATTGCCCTACGTGTAGAGTGGACCCTACTCTTGATTGGTGTGGTTTATGTCTTTGAGACAGCTTCTGTCATGCTACAGGTCAGCTATTTCAAATACACTAAGCGTAAGTATGGTGAAGGTCGTCGTATTTTCCGTATGACACCATTCCACCATCACCTCGAGTTGGGTGGTCTTTCAGGTAAGGGTGACAAATGGTCAGAGTGGAAGGTTGATGCTTTCCTTTGGACAGTTGGAGCACTTGCAAGTGCCATTACCCTTTGGATGGTTCTTGGAAACGTTATGAAATAAATGAAAAGAGCAGAAATGCTCTTTTTCTGTTATAATGATAGGGATAGACTAGATAGAAAAGAAGTAACTAAGCATGTCATTTAAAGATTTTAATTTTAAAACATTTATTCAGGAGGCTCTTGACGAGATTAAGTTTAAAGAGCCAACACCTGTTCAACAGAAATTGATTCCTGTAGTCCGTTCAGGTCGTGATTTGGTTGGTGAATCAAAGACGGGTTCAGGGAAGACACATACCTTCCTCTTGCCAATTTTTGAGAAACTAAATCCAAAGAGTGGTGATGTTCAGGTTGTTATTACAGCACCATCACGTGAATTGGCGACACAAATTTACCAAGCGACAAAACAAATTGCCAAACACTCTGAGACTGAAATTCGTGTGGTCAACTATGTGGGTGGTACAGACAAGCAACGTCAGATTGAGAAACTCAAGGTAGCACAACCTCATATTGTTATCGGGACACCAGGTCGTATTTATGACCTAGTTAAGTCTGGGGACTTGGCTATCCACAAGGCCCATACCTTTGTTGTTGACGAAGCTGATATGACCATGGATATGGGATTCTTGGATACTGTAGACAAGATTGCGGCAAGTCTGCCTAAGGAAGTTCAAATTTTGGTCTTCTCAGCAACCATTCCTCAAAAATTGCAACCATTCTTGAAGAAGTATTTGACCAATCCAGTCATGGAACAAATTAAAACTTCAACAGTTATTGCGGATACCATTGATAACTGGTTGGTATCTACCAAGGGTCGCAACAAGAATGAACAGATTCTTGAGATGCTTAAGGGGATGCAGCCTTATCTAGCAATGATTTTCGTTAATACCAAGGAACGTGCTGACGATTTGCACAGTTACCTAGTGTCAAATGGTCTTAAGGTTGCCAAAATTCACGGCGGTATTCCACCACGTGAACGTAAACGTATCATGAATCAAGTTAAGAAGCTTGAGTTTGAGTATATAGTAGCGACTGACCTTGCAGCGCGTGGGATTGACATTGAAGGGGTTAGCCATGTAATCAATGACGCCATCCCTCAAGACTTGTCCTTTTTTGTTCACCGTGTGGGACGTACTGGACGTAATGGCTTGTCAGGAACAGCCATCACCCTCTATCAACCAAGTGATGACTCAGATATTCGTGAGCTTGAAAAGATGGGGATTACCTTTGAGCCGAAAGTCTATAAGGACGGCGAGTTTCAAGATACCTATGACCGTGACCGTCGTGCCAACCGTGAAAAAGCCTATCAAAAACTTGATACGGAAATGATTGGTTTGGTTAAGAAGAAAAAGAAAAAAATCAAGCCTGGCTACAAGAAGAAAATTCAGTGGAAGGTTGACGAAAAACGCAAACGTGAACGTCGTGCGGCTAACCGTGCTAAGGGGCGTGCTGAGCGTAAAGCTAAGAAGCAAAGCTTCTAAGCATTGGCTTCTAGGTGTAAGAAAATTTAGATATGTAAAAACTTGGCAGAATGATTGTCAAGTTTTTTTATAGCAAAAGTGCTACAATAGGAGTCATGAAAGACAAGATTCGAATTCTTCATATCAATGATTTACACTCTCATTTTGAACAGTATCCACAACTCAAGCGAGCTGTGGATGATTTGAGTCAGACAGATAGAGAGTTGATCAAGGTAGATCTTGGGGACAATGTGGATAAGTCCCATCCCTTATCTGATGCGACAGCCGGGCGTTTTAATGTAGCCCTGATGAATGAGTTGGGGATAGACTATGCGACTATTGGAAATAATGAGGGGATTGGTCTGGCCAAGGAGGAGCTAGACTGTCTTTATGAGCAGGCTAAGTTTCAGCCGATCATAGGAAATCTCAAGGATGAGGGGAGACAACCTGAATGGGCTAAGCCCTATCTTATCCACAAAACTAAAGCAGGTACAAACATTGCTTTCTTGGCCTATACCTTCCCATATTACATCACCTATGCTCCCAACGGTTGGCAAGTGTTAGAGCCTATGGCTCGGTTGGAAGAGGATTTGGCTCGTCCCGAGGTAAGGGATGCAGATATAGTCGTCGTTCTTAGCCACCTAGGTGTACGTTATGATGAGCAGATTGCAGAGACTTATCCACAGGTAAATCTTGTCATCGGAAGCCACACGCATCACCTTTTTGAAGAGGGCAAATTAGTCAATGAAACCTATTTAGCAGCTGCTGACAGATATGGTTATTATCTTGGCTGTATTGACCTTACTGTGAAAAATGGGCAATTGATAGAGTGTCAGATTGAGGCTATCCCCACCAAGTCCTACATCTTGGATTTAGACAAGGAGGACGAAGCCTTTATCAAGGCTATGCGTGAGGAAGGCCATCGTCGTTTAGCTCAGAAAAAAGTAGCTAATCTAGGTCGAGAACTAGATTTTGATGAGACCTGTCAATTGGTTTTGCAGGCTGTTTGTCAGGAGACTCATAGCCAATTAACGCTTTTAAATACTGGACTCATCATGAAGACTTTGGGTCCTCAAGTGACCATGGCAGACCTGCAAGAAGCCCTTCCTCATCAGATGCGGATGGCTCGTCTAGTCGTGACAGGACAAGAGCTCAAAGAAATCTGTCAGGAAGTTTTTACTAAGGCTGAACTCCTTAAAAATCAAGCTATTAAAGGTATGGGATTTAGAGGGAAGACATTTGGTGAAGTAATCACGGGGAATTTTGCTTACAAAAACGGTAATTTGTTGTATAATAGAAGGGTTGTAGATTCCAATGAGAAGTTTAGTTTGGTCCTTGTGGACCAGTACTACTTTGCTTCTTACTTTCCTACAATTAAGGAAAAGGAAGTTACTCTTCTTTTTCCAGATTTGTTAAGGGAACTTGTGGCCAAGTATTTAGGAAAAAATGGTGCCAATTGGGATAAGATATAGAGACTTTATTACAGCATCATGATAGAAAATAAGAGAGAGCAGAAAGGATGGCACATGCGTAAAGAAATCTTGCCAGAAATGTTTAATTATAATAAATATCCAGGGCCAGACTTTGTGTATGTGGCTGATCTTCTGAAATCAGATGCCTGTCAGTTTACAGTTCTTGAAAATCACAAGGATGCTTTAGACGCTACCCGCTTTGGGCAACGTTTTTCTGAAATCATGCTCAAGTATGATTATATCGTTGGGGACTGGTCCAATGATCAGCTTCGCCTTAAGGGATTTTACGAGGACGAGCGCCCTAATACGCGTAAGACAGACCGCATTAGCCGATTGTCGGAGTATTTGCGTGAATACTGTGCCTTTGGTTGCGCCTACTTTATTTTGAAAAATGAAGAGCCGCAATTAATCGTCTTTGAAGAGGAGACAGAACCTCGTCGCAAGCGCCGTCGTTCTAATAATCGTCGTAATGCTTCTCAGGAATCTAGAGAGCGCAATGCTTCTCAAAAGAATAAGGGGCAAAAAGCTTCTGCTAAGCAAAAGCCAGACAAGTCCAAACGAAGAGATAGGGATCAAGAGGGTCCAAGCTTTGAGAAAATCAAGCGTCGTCCTAAGTTCAAATCTAGATCTGAGGATGGTGGTCGTGAGCGTAAGCCTAACTTCAAGAAGAGTCAGAAGCAAGCTCCAAATTCTAAAGGTCAAAACACTCCATCGAAGAAACAAAGCCAGACCAAGTCAGATGGTCAGCATTTCACAATCAGAAAAAAAGGAAATTAAACTATGTCAGAAGTAACAACACAAGCAAAACCAGAACGTCGTAAACGTCAGAAGTTAGAGGATATGGAAGGCTACAAACCTTCTATTTATGGTCTTACTCGTGACGAGTTGATTGATTGGGCTATGGAACACGGTGAAAAGAAATTCCGTGCTACTCAAATTTGGGATTGGCTCTACAAGAAGCGTGTGCAATCTTTCGAAGAAATGACTAACATTTCTAAGGATTTCATTGCTAAATTGAATGAGAATTTCTGTGTGAACCCATTGAAACAACGTATCGTTCAAGAATCTAAAGATGGTACCGTTAAATATCTTTTTGAATTGCCAGATGGTATGTTGATTGAGACGGTTTTGATGCGTCAACACTATGGTTTGTCTGTCTGTGTGACAACCCAGGTTGGATGTAACATCGGTTGTACTTTCTGTGCCAGTGGTTTGATTAAGAAACAACGTGACTTGACTGCTGGTGAGATTGTGGCGCAAATCATGTTGGTACAAAAATACTTTGACGATCGTGGCGACGGTGAACGTGTAAGCCACGTGGTTGTTATGGGTATCGGTGAGCCATTTGATAACTATGACAATGTGCTTCGTTTCTTGCGTACCATTAACAATGATAATGGTCTTGCCATTGGAGCGCGTCACATTACCGTATCAACATCTGGTTTGGCACCAAAAATCAAGGAATTTGCTAACGAAGGTGTTCAAGTTAACCTTGCCGTATCACTTCACGCGCCTAACAATGACCTTCGTTCAAGCATCATGCGTATCAACCGCTCATTCCCACTTGAAAAACTCTTTGAAGCTATCGAGTATTACATCCAAACAACCAACCGTCGTGTAACTTTTGAGTATATCATGCTTAATGAGGTCAATGACCATCCTGAAAATGCACAAGAGTTGGCTGATTTGACTAAGAAAATCCGTAAGTTGTCATACATCAACTTGATTCCATATAACCCAGTATCAGAGCACGATCAATATAGCCGTTCAACTAAAGAACGTGTGGCGGCCTTCTACGATGTGCTTAAGAAAAATGGGGTTAACTGTGTGGTTCGTCAAGAGCACGGTACAGATATCGATGCTGCTTGTGGACAATTGCGTTCAAACACTATGAAACGCGACCGTCAAAAAGCAGTGGCAGAAGCTTCTGGTAAATCAGAAGGTAAGTAAGATGTTTCGGCTTAAGACTTGGGTAGATAAGGATGGAGAACTAACACCAAAAGGAAGAAAGCTAAGCCGAGTTTTGGTCTATACTTATCTCCTTTGTTTAGTGCTCCTGTGTTGGACACCCCAGTACGGGCTAGTTGAAGGTGTTGACACCCCTGGTATTCAACATTTTGGTCGTGTTGTGGTCCTATTAACCCCATTCAATAGTTTGACCAACTTTTATCAGCTGGATAGTCTTAAGGAGATTGTCTTTGTCCTTGGGCAAAATGTGACCAACATTTTCTTACTGAGTCCGCTGATTTTAGGGCTTTTAGCCTTGTACCCCAGATTCAGGTCTTGGAAAAAGGTCCTTTTAGCGACCTTTGTCATGTCTTTGACGATTGAGGTTGGACAAGTCATTCTAGACCTTCTCATTGATGCTAATCGTGTCTTTGAGTTAGATGATTTATGGACCAATACTTTAGGAGGTTTGCTGGCATTAGCTGCCTACCGCCTCCTTGTGAAACTGATTCAAACGCATTTTAAAGAGTAAAAAACCTGGGAGCTTACGCGTCTCAGGTTTCACTTATTTTCTATCATACAAATACAACACATTCAAAAGAGGGAAAAATGAATAAACACGTTTGGAGAAATAATGAAACATTTAATGATGACAGTAGTCACCGTATTAACGTTAGGAGTAACAATGACGATGGTTAAGGCAGATACCTATCAAAGTGGCCGTGATGCCGATATCATGCGAGAAAGAGGACAGGTTTGGAATTATTCTGAGGCTAAGAGAGAGCCTCAATTAGCTAACTACAACACCGATGGTCGCTATCTCAGTGAGGCAACTAACTTTGAATTGTACAATTTTGTCAGAGAGTATAAGACATCTGATGAAATCAGACGCATTTGGAACCCTAAGAAAGATGAATCCGTTATCCATGATAAGGATAGCTACTCTATGGATGATGGGCACAAGGTCTATAATTTTGATTCCTTTGCTTATCAATTGCCAGAGTCTACTGATTTTGGGAAGTTATCTTATATTGGTCACTTTCAGTTAGAAGATGGCACAATCTATCGCTATTGGAAGTAACCTTATCATACGAGACTTATACGAGGTCTATTATTAACCATTTGTAAGGATAGGAGGAGTAACTTGTCTTTTAAAGAATCAATCATTGCAAAACTTTGGTGGTTTTTCAAGTTAGAAAAACGCCGGTATATTGTCGGGATTTTGGCACTGAGTCTGGTTTCGGTTCTCAATCTGATTCCTCCTATGGTTATGGGGCGGGTCATTGATGCTATCACATCGGGAAAATTGACCAATCAGATCTTGCTTCTGAATCTCGTATATTTGCTTTTGGCAGCTCTGGGGATGTACTATTTGCGCTATGTTTGGCGCATGTATATCTTGGCGACTTCTTATCGCTTAGGCCAGATTATGCGTTCACGCCTTTTTGAGCATTTTACTAAGATGTCGCCTTCTTTTTATCAAAAGTACCGAACTGGGGACCTCATGGCCCATGCAACCAATGATATCAACTCTTTAACCCGCTTGGCTGGCGGGGGCGTCATGTCAGCCGTGGATGCCTCTATCACAGCCTTGGTAACCCTAATCACCATGTTTTTCAGCATTTCCTGGCAGATGACACTGGTGGCTGTCTTACCCCTCCCCTTCATGGCTTTTGCGACAAGTCGTTTAGGACGCAAGACCCATAAAGCTTTTGGAGAATCCCAGGCAGCCTTTTCAGAACTTAATAATAAGGTCCAAGAGTCGGTATCAGGTATCAAGGTAACCAAGTCTTTTGGCTATCAGGAGGCTGAGCTTCAGTCCTTCCAAGAGACCAATAAGATGACCTTTAAAAAGAATATGCATACCATGAAGTATGATAGCCTTTTTGATCCTTTGGTCTTACTCTTTGTTGGCTCATCCTATGTTTTGACCCTTCTTGTCGGTGCCTTTATGATTCAGGCTGGTCAGATAACGGTCGGAAATTTGGTAACCTTCATTACCTATTTGGACATGCTGGTTTGGCCTCTAATGGCCATTGGCTTCCTCTTTAATATCACACAGAGAGGAAATGTGTCCTACCAACGTATTGAAAATCTTCTGGAGCAGGAATCAGATGTTCAAGATCCTGCGCACCCTCTCCCAAGTATTGAAAATGGTCGCTTAGAATATGCGATTGACCGCTTTGCCTTTGAGGATGAGGATACTTTGAGAGATATTCATTTCACCTTGGACAAGGGGCAAACCCTTGGTTTGGTTGGACAGACTGGCTCAGGAAAGACGGCCCTTGTCAAGTTGCTCTTGCGGGAGCACGATGTTAATCAAGGAGCCATCTATTTGAATGGTCATAACATCCGAGATTATCGCCTATCAGACTTGCGTAGCTTGATGGGCTATGTTCCTCAAGACCAGTTTCTCTTTGCCAGCTCCATTTTAGACAATATCTGCTTTGGTAATCCGGATCTCTCCTTTGACAAGGTAGAAGAAGCGACTAAGTTAGCTCAAGTTTATGATGACATCAAGGATATGCCTGAAGGCTTTGAAACAATCATTGGTGAAAAGGGTGTCAGCCTATCAGGCGGTCAAAAACAACGTCTGGCCATGAGTCGGGCCATGATTTTGGATCCAGATATTTTGATTTTGGACGACTCCCTATCTGCGGTTGATGCCAAGACAGAATATGCTATTATTGACAATCTCAAACATACCCGCAAGGACAAGACAACTATCATTACCGCCCATCGTCTGAGTGCGGTGGTGCACGCTGACCTTATCTTAGTCATGCAGGATGGTCGTATCATTGAACGTGGCCGTCATGAGGATTTGCTAGCTAAGGGTGGTTGGTATGCCAAGACCTATGAGTCTCAACAGTTAGAAATGGAAGGAGGAGAAGAAGATGATGCCTAATCAAAACCAATGGTCTGTGTTTAAGCGTCTCTTGACCTATCTCAAGCCTTACAAATTCTTGACCTTTCTAGCTTTAGCCTTCCTCTTGTCCACAACGGTTATCAAGAGTATTATTCCCCTTGTGGCCTCTTATTTTATTGACCACTATCTTCATGATATGAATCAGGCGGCAAGTTTAATTCTGATTGGTTACTATGGTCTTTATCTTTTGCAGACACTAGTTCAGTATTTGGGAAATCTCTTTTTTGCGCGTGTGTCCTACAGCATTGTCAGGGATATTCGCCGAGATGCCTTTGCCAATATGGAGAAACTAGGCATGTCTTACTTTGACAAAACTCCAGCAGGCTCTATCGTTTCTCGCTTGACCAATGATACAGAGACTATTAGTGAGATGTTCTCAGGGATTCTGTCTAGCTTTATTTCGGCTATCTTTATCTTTGTTACCACCCTTTACACTATGATGATGTTGGACATTCGTCTAACCGGGCTTATTGTGCTCTTTCTTCCTCTGATTGTCCTTTTGGTTAACCTTTACCGCAAAAAATCAGTGGTTATCATTGAAAAGACCAGAGCCTTGCTTTCAGATATAAATGCCAAACTGTCAGAGAGTATCGAAGGGATTCGAATTATTAAGGCCTTTAACCAAGAGAAACGTCTCAAAAAAGAGTTTGATGCCATTAATGAGGAACACCTGATTTATGCTAGCCGTTCCATGTCACTAGATTCTCTCTTTCTACGCCCAGCTATGAGCTTACTGAAGCTCCTAGGCTATGCTGTTCTCATGGCTTATTTTGGCTATCGTGGCATCTATCTGGGTATCACAGCGGGGATCATGTATGCCTTTATCCAGTACATTAACCGTCTCTTTGACCCCTTGATTGAAGTGACGCAAAACTTTTCAACCTTGCAAACCTCGATGGTCTCAGCAGGTCGGGTCTTCGCCTTGATTGACGAGCGCACCTATGAACCTGAGCAGAGAGACACAGATGCCAAGGTTATCGAGGGGAATATTCGCTTTGAAAATGTCTCCTTCTCCTATGATGGCAAGCACCAGATTTTGGATAATATTTCCTTCTCTGTCAATAAAGGAGAAACCATCGCTTTTGTCGGTTCTACAGGTTCCGGGAAATCCTCTAATATCAACGTGTTTATGCGTTTCTATGAGTTCCAATCAGGCCGAGTTCTTCTTGACGGTGTGGATATTCGCGATTATAGTCAGGCAGAGCTGCGTAAGAACATTGGTCTTGTTCTTCAGGAACCCTTTCTCTATCATGGCACGGTTAAATCCAATATTGCCATGTATCAGGATTTAACTGATGAAGAGATTAAAGCAGCCGCTGAGTTTGTGGATGCCAATCATTTTATCGACAAACTTCCAGAAGGCTACGATGCTCCAGTTTCTGAACGAGGTTCAAGTTTTTCAACTGGCCAACGCCAACTTCTAGCCTTTGCTAGGACCGTTGCTAGCCAGCCTAAGATTTTGATTCTGGATGAAGCGACAGCCAATATTGATTCGGAGACAGAGGCTATTGTCCAAAATTCTCTAGCAAAAATGCGTCAAGGACGCACAACCATTGCCATTGCCCACCGCCTATCGACAATCCAAGATGCCAACTGCATCTATGTCTTAGACAAGGGCCGCATCATCGAACACGGTAGCCATGAGGAGCTCCTAGCCCTCGGCGGCACCTACCACAAGATGTACAGCCTACAAGCAGGTGCAATGGAAGGAGAGTAAGCTAATCTAGACCATAGATTCTATATTCGAAAAGATTTCTTAAAAATCAAAATCGAGTGGTGACATACATGTCACTACTTTTTTGTTGGCTTGCAACCTATAATAAAACCATAGCTTAAGAGAAAAAGCTAAAAAATAATATTTTAGGAGGTTGTTAGAATGACAACACAAACAATGAACAATTTTGAAACACTCGATCTCGAGGCACTTGCAAACGTTGAAGGTGGAAATAGATGTAAAGATTTAATCTTTGGAGGAGCTTTAACTGGCGCAGGTGCTGGATTTACAGGTGGTATGGCAGCATTTGGTGTTACAGCATTTCCAGGAGCATTTGTAGGAGCACATGTTGGAGCAGTTGCTGGTGGGCTAGCATGTATCGGAGCGAGCTTTTAGAGAGGTTAAAAAATGAATGTGACTAAGTATAATAAGATGTGCGATGCTGAGCTAGAAATTATTTCTGGTGGTGGGAAAGTTGGAGCAGTAATTGGTGGCTGTCTAGGTGGTATGCTCATGGCATGGGCAGCAGGACCTGTTTCCGCAGGGGGTTATACTATGATATGTGCTACTTCGGGGCTTGCAAATGCTTATTTTTGATGTTCCCGAAGTAAAATTATTCTTGCTGATAATAGCGGAGATTATATTATATTTGATTGCATATCTTAGTAATAGAAAAAACAAAGATATGTATATTCGCCTATTTAAAGTATCAGTACTAATGACGCTACTGTATTACATCTCCAGTAGAATGTAATCGCTAAGGTCTTTTTTGAGATCTTACAGCAGTATAAAAAAATACAGAAAGGAATAGAGTTTAATGTAATAGCTTATTCAGTTTACAAGACTGACTGAGGTTATTCATAATTTAGGTGTTTTATCATGAAGTTAAAGAATGTTAGTTCGAGAGTATTGCGATTTTCTAGGGTCGTCACTGCTGTACTGGCAGTTTTCCTTATAAGTACCAGTATTTCTCTCTACAAAAGCAAGACCTCTCCAGAGATTTGGTTAGCAGTCGGAGCACTAGCTTTAGTAGTCATTTTTGTAAATGGGCTGCTCTACCATATTCTTAAGAAGCGTCCAGATTCAGTGAATCCGTTAACAATACGGCAGTCCTTCATTGTCTTTCTGGTCATCTCATTTCTAGTGCTTTGTGTAGAGTTTTACACATTACTTACATTCAGTGATACCACAGACCGTATAGTACTAGCCGTATTAATGCTTTTGTTAATCCTCTGTGATTTTCTAGCTTATTTGCAAGTCAAAAAATATTTTAAAAGATAAAAGGTATCTATAATCATGACTAAAAAACACCTAGTATCTCTAATGATGTCTATGGGCTTCATCCTTGTTGCCTTACATAACTTGGGAGAAAAACTGAATTTTGGACTTCAATGCCTAAATATTATTGGGTTATGTCTTTTTCTCTTTCTTATGTGTACGATTATCAAGGATATAAGGTCAGACAAGTAGTGACATTTATGTCACTACTTTTTTATCGGCTTCCAATCTATAATAAAAATCATAGCTTTGCACAGAAAGCTAAAAACACTTTAAGGAGAAAAGTATGTTCAAAAACTCAAAACCGTATTTACTGGCTACCATTCTCATCGGAATGGGCCTCGCTAATCTATTTAGAAGTTTGGATGCAGTCCACCATACCATTAACTTGTTGGGGCTAACCTTGCTTCTTTATAGTCTGCTTTTTAAAAAATGGACACAATTTAAGAAATAATGTTGAGTCCTAGATAATCCGATTACTTGTGTTTTGTCACTATCTTGAGAGGAAAAGACTCTAAAGCTCACTCTAACCCCACCATTCAGAAAATATAGTAACCGTTTGTGACATTATTCAATTTACGTTGCATAAAAGTGTTATAATAAGAAAGTGATTAATGAAACATGTGAAAATTAGAGTGAATTTCCAATGTTTGAAGGATATTCTTCTATCGTATAGACAAAACTTGCAGGGTCTGGGTCTTCAAAAAATGTCATGAAAGGAGGATTACTATTGGAACAATTTGTTATTTCTAGAAAATATATTAAATTTATCGTGCAAGTTATTTTGGCTGTCTGTATTCAATGTGTGATAACATTTTTCTGGCATCAAGAAAGAACATTTTTATTTTATACCTTGTCACTTTATGTTTCTTCATCGCTCTCTGATGATCTTAGTCAGCTGATTTGTAGAAATGAGAAGTGATGTCGTTACTCTAATCTGTCACGATTAATGTGATATTTACGAGGTTTTAGCTATTCTAGATTCAGAAATAATAGCCAATCATTTCTATGATAATACCTTATAATTTGTTTAAATAGTCCTAGTAAAAAAGGAGTTAAAATGGTGATATTACAAAAATTTAGTTCTGCTGTGTTACGTTCGTTACGTGTCCTATCAG
The DNA here is from genome assembly GCF_001556435.1 of Streptococcus sp. CCH5-D3. Lineage (NCBI taxonomy): Bacteria > Bacillati > Bacillota > Bacilli > Lactobacillales > Streptococcaceae > Streptococcus > Streptococcus sp. CCH5-D3. The sequence goes on along the minus strand of NZ_LSIW01000060.1, from coordinate 32,235 downwards.
CAATCCTAGGAGTAGTCATTGGGAATATAGCTTTAAATGCCCTATCTAATCAGCATCCAATCTGGATTTGGCTACCTTTGGCATTGCTATCAATCTTTTTACTCGTGTTACCACAGTTGCTTAAGCGAGAGCTTGACCGTCGTCCACTTGAGGAACGACAGTTTACTCCTAAACAAATTTACGCTGGTATGGGCTTGGCACATTCTGCTATTATTTTAGCTGGTGTTTATCGTTTGCTGATGGTGAGGGATGCTGAATGGCGCCTAATCATTATTGTTGTGATTGTTTTGGATATTTGTTTACTAGCTTTTCTGACACCTAGAGTGCTTAAAATCATTAAACAAAGTGAACGAGGCTAGAATTCAGTTTATGATAGACACGCCTATAAAAATTGCGATGCTGTAAGTTCTTATCTATGCTTTGGTAACTTTCTAGGTGTTGTGAAAACTTTCTGTTTGAGAGAACTGTGAGGTTTAAGTTTTATGTCAAAAAATCTACGTGCCATTACGGCCATTGTTTTGTCCCAATTGCTTATTGAGTGGATGGGATTCTTTTTAGGTATTCCTCTAAGTAAGATTCCGGTTTTAACAGTACTTAGCAGTCTAGCAGAGATTTTGATGCATCTTTTCCTAATCAAAAAATCTAAAGTTACTTTGGGCGATAAAGAGATATGGCATCAATACTTTTTATTCTTTAAGAAGACGCTGTGGCTCTCCATTTTGTTAGTTGCCATTTTACTTTTTTATACGCTGACTAAATCTGATAGCTTTATGCTTTATTTTTACTGGCATATCTTTGTGTTGTTCCACTGTCTTGGCTACATCATTTGTTTAAATAACATTAAAATGAATCGTAAAAATTGAAGACTAAATCTTGTTTATTTCCACACAATAAAAAAATCCCATGGGAGTTCTCATCCTATGGGATTTTTGCGATAAAGACTAATAAGGCAATGTCATCTGACTTTGGCTTAGGTCCACAGTTAATTCGTAGTCACTATTGTCACGAATGGTGTGCTCAAAGTCTGTGGTATAGAGAACAAGTCGGAGTTTGTCGCCCTTGTTGAGTTTGTAGATGGTTGGTTGCAAATCCAAACCGATAGTCATCCATTCATTTGGACTGACATTCTCAACGCTAAGGAGATCTTTGCGATTTTGCAGGTTAAGGTGTCCTTTGGTAATGACACGGTATTTTTCCTGCTTGAATGGCAATTCACGTAAAGCTTCTTCCTTGAAGAGACGGCCGTTATCTAAATTCATGCGTTTGAGTGCGGGAATAGGTGCGAGATACTTCTTGTCACCCATTTCTAGAACTTGGGCCGAAATGAGACCACGGTTTGTGCTAGACTTAACCTTGAGCTCTAGGTGGACACGACCATTAATCTGGATGTCTTGGTCCAGTTCAAAGTCCAAGGTAATGGCATTGGCTTTGTCTGCAAAGAGGTCATCCTTGAAGCTTTGGTAAGCTTTACCATATTTGGTGAAGGTTTCCTCTTCATAATGGTTAGCGATGCTAGCTTCAGCTTCACCAAGTTGAATATTTTTACCATTGTTGTGTCCAAAGTTATCGAGGACTTCCCAGGTCTGTTCAGACTGGTTGTTTTGCCAGATAAGAGTAGGCAGTGTGTAGCCATTCTCCAAACCAAGGAGTTTCTGACAAATCAAGGCGTTCATGCTTTCTCGGAAGTCAATAGACTGCCAAGCATTCATGTAAACGTGGGCACCATTGTGGAAGAAGAGGTGTTTTTCAAGAGTGTCAGGAAGAGCATTGAACATTTGATAGACGTTAATCGGTTTGACATTCCAGTCTTGGCTACCATGTGTAAAGACAACAGTGGCTTTAACACGATCTGCGAACTGCACATAGTTACGGTCATGCCAGAATTGGCTATAGTCCCCATGCTTACGATCAATGGCTGTGCTTAGCTCTTTGAGGTAGGCTTGGTAGTCTTTTTGGTGGCGTAAGTATTCTCCAGCTAATAGGGCACGAGAATAGGTAAATTCAGTCAAGGTGTCGAGATCTTCACCAGGGTATCCTCCAGGACTGACGAGGAGTCCATTTTCACGATAGTAGTCGTACCAAGAAGAAATACCTGCTTCAGCGATGACCATCTCCAAACCGTCGACACTAGTTGTAGCAAGGGCGTTGGACATGGTACCTAAGTATGAAAGTCCGGTAGTAGTCACCTTACCAGATGCCCAATCTGCAGTGATGGTATGCTGTCTGCTACGGCTAGTAAAGGCGCGTGCACGACCATTGAGCCAGTCAATGACAGCTTTATAGGCCAGAACTTGCTGATAGTCTCCAGAGGTCATGAAGCCTTCAGAATTGAAGGTACCGACACCTGATACATAGATAGAAGCCACACCACGAGCCAACATGTAATCGTTAAGCGTGTAGGTATCTGTGTGAGCAAAACGCTCCTGAGCCTTCGTGACAGGATTGATAGGCGTAAGGTCTACCTCTGGGGCCTTGATTTCTGGTTGGCTAAGGGAGATTTCACCTGCTGGTTTGACGAGTAAATCACCTTCCATCTTGTGGGTAAGCTTATCTGAAGCAGGCTCATTAGTCCCTTGTTGATAAGGGCTTGCGGTCATCATGGCTGGAACTGGGAAGTCCACATTAGGACGTAAGATAGTCACTTTGACCAAGTCTAACTGGCCATCTTTATCGGTATCTACAGGTGTTTCAACATAAACCACCTCACGGTGAAGCTGATTAGTGTCAAATGTTGCCAAGCTCTTACCATTAAAGAAGATGTAGTTATTACTTACAGGAATCAAATCCTGAGCTACTAACTGATCAATTAAGGTATTGCCAGACTGTGTGCGTGTTGCTAGCAATTGATGGAGGTTATTAAGGCTACCATCAAAAGTAATTGGGAAAGCCATTTCCTCTAGGAAAGCAACACTATCTGTAAAGTCTACATTAGGGACAAATCCTAGCATTTGAAGAGCTACCAAACCAAAGACTTCAGCAGTCAAAGGACGGTCTGATTGGAAGAAGGTTAGGAGATCAGTCTCTGTATCAGCAATCCAATTTTTCAAAGCCAAATCAGTATCTTCGAAGAAAAGGAAGTGCTTGCGAACAAAAGCCTCAAAATTGGCTTTGACACTGGCATCTAGAGAGACTTCAAAGCCCAAAGAACGGAGTTCCTGACAAGCCATTTCAGGACTAACAGGGATGTAACTAAACTGGTTAAATTTCATATTTAAAAACCTCAAAAAGAATACGTAAACATTTCAGAAATATCTTTACATCAGACATTATACTTGATAAAATGATAGATGTCTAAATTATTGTAAAATCGAAAGGAAATAAAGAGACAAATGAATGATTTTCTAAAAGAAGCGCTCAGCAGTGAATGGGTCTTGAAATACCTCACTGAGTTTATCGCGACTGCTTTTCTTGTAGCCCTTGGTAATGGTGCCGTTGCCAACGTTGAGCTTAAGGGAACAAAAGGTAACAAATCTGGTTGGATTGTAATCGCCTTTGGTTATGGTTTTGGTGTTATGATGCCAGCCCTTATGTTTGGTGATGTTTCTGGTAACCACATCAACCCTGCCTTCACACTTGGACTTGCTGCATCTGGCTTGTTCTCATGGGTAGGTGTTCCTGGATACCTTATTGCACAACTTCTTGGTGCCTTTGTAGGTCAAGCTATCGTGGTTTGGGTTCACCAACCTTACTATGTACAAACTGAGAATCCAAACAATATTCTTGGTACTTTCTCAACGATTTCAGCAGTTGACGATCATGACGACACTCCAGAAAATCGTAATCGTGCATGGGCTAACGGTTTTGCCAACGAGTTTGCAGGTTCATTCCTTCTCTTCTTTGGTGCTCTTGCCTTGACTAATAACTACTTTGGTCACAAATTGGTCTCACAAGCAGTCCAATATGGGTATGATAAAGAAGCTGTAACAGGCCAAATGGCGAATGGATCTCTTGCTGTAGCTCACATCGGTGTTGGTTTCTTGGTTTGTGCCTTGGTTCTCTCATTTGGTGGACCTACAGGACCAGCCCTTAACCCAGCCCGTGACTTGATGCCACGTCTTCTTCACCACATCTTGCCAACATCAGTTCTTGGTGAGCACAAAGGTGATTCTAAATGGTGGTATTCATGGGTCCCAGTTGTGGCTCCAATCCTTGCAGGAGTTTTGGCTGTATACTTGTTCAAAGCCATCTACCTTTAATCAATACAAAAAAATCTGAAGTTCAAGCTTCAGATTTTTTTATGCCTTAAAATTTTGAGAGTAACAAAAAAACTGAGAAAGCATTCTCAGTTACATAGGAGTAGTCATAACCAGAATTGTAGCACATAAGGTGTAAAGGTTCCACAAAACATGAAGTGTGATACTTGTAGATAAGTTCTCTCTTTTTTGGTAGACCATAGAGAGGGCCAAACCCATTCCGATATAAAGGAGGAGGTGGGCAAGATTAGTAGGCATGTGGAAGAGACAAAAGAGACCAGAGCTCACTAAAACAGCTACTGTCGAATAAGGCGATAACCAAGTGAAAATCCACTTACGAAAGAGCAGTTCTTGTAGGAAGGCTGTAGTCATCAGACCAATCGCTACAGGTAGGATAGGAATTGTTGTGAGCGTCTTTTGAAGTTCTGCATGGTAGTTGGTATGGGTCAGTAACATGAGGTTACTTCCGATGAGTCCCATCAAGAAGATAATGACAAAGCCCCAGATAATGGCTTTGATGTCCTTTCGATTTAAGCTAAAGCTGTGAATCAATCTTTCGCTTTTAGCCCAAAGATAGCTAATATAAAAAATAATGAGGTTGACAGCGATAATCCCCCAGCTTTCAAGGCTAGTGAAGGTCAACCCAGTCTGATTGTTATATAAGGTTGTCATACCTAAGGTGATGTTTGGGATAGCTATCATCAGCAGTAAAAAAAATCCCTGATAGGCATGTCTAAATGCCAGATTATTGACAAGAGTTTTCATAGACTCTATTATACTCTAAAATGAGGGAAATGCTAGCCCAAAAGTGAAGATAATGTAATGACTTTCATAATTTGTGTGAAATAAAGTGAAAAAATTACAATCCTGTTTTTTCTTAGGAAAATCCTTGTCACACAGGCTCTTTTCGGATAAAATAGAGAAGAATGGAGGTTGTCATGACGCAATCAGGGAATTTTAAGTTTCATACACCAATTTTTCGTGTAAATAACAGACAAGAAAATATTGATTTTTACCAAAATACATTAGGATTTAAGCTTTTGACTGAGGAAAATGCCCTTGCGGTCTTCACAGATTGGGCAGACCGTAACTCACTTTTTGTGATTGAGGAGTCACCAGCTTATCGTTGTCGCGCTGTTGAAGGTCCTAAGAAAATTAATAAAGTGGTCATTAAAGTTTCAAATCCACTTGAGATTGAATACCTTTTGGCGCGTGATGATCACCAAGCCAAGGCTATTTTCCAAGGGGAAAAGGGCTATGCCTTTGAAACAATCTCACCTGAGAATGGTCTTATTTTGATGCATGCTGAAGATGACTTATCTACTCTCAAGACAGTTGAATACGCAGATGTTGAAGAAAAAGAAGACTTCAAAGGAGTATCAGACTTTACGGTTGAGTCTTTGACCTTGAACGTTGTTGATACAGCCCAAGCAGCTTTCTTCTACGATAATCTTTTTGGCGAAGAATTGCCTTTGTCTATCCATTTTGAAAAAGCAGAAGGTCCTGACCTCCAAGTGAGTCCAGACCAGACTTGGGATTTGGAAATTCTAGAGTTTAAGGTAGCAGAAGACTATAACTTGGTTGCCTTGCATGATAAACTTGAAAAAGAACAGTTCTCTAGTTACCTAGACAGCAAAGGGAACTTGCTCGCACTCACTGACATGAGTAATATTGAGGTTTGGTTTACAAAGTAATGACTAATTTTCAACAAACATTGTCAACAATTACAGACTACATCAAGGCTGACATCTTTCCAGGTGCCAGCCTTGCACTTTATGACGGACAAGATTGGCAGGAGCATTATCTAGGAACTCAGGATGGAAATCATCCGGTAGTTCCAGGACTGACCTATGATCTAGCTAGTGTTTCCAAGGTAGTAGGAGTTGGGACTCTCTGTCTATTCTACTTACAAGCGGGAAAATTGGACTTGGATGAGAAACTATCGACCTATTATCCTGAAGTGGTGGATAAGACGCTGACCCTTCGTCAGCTTCTTTCTCACAGTAGCGGAATTGATCCTTTTATTCCAAATCGTGATGACTTAGACCAAGCTGGCTTGATTGCTGCTATTAATGCTATCAAAGTTAAGGCTGATAAACCTTTCTTGTATACAGATATTAATTTTATTCTCCTAGGTTTGATGCTTGAGAAAGTCTCAGGACAAACACTGGATAAGCTCTTTGACTCCGAAATTTTCCAACCGTTTGGAATGTCTGAAACGCAGTTTGGGCCAGTTGATCTTGCTGTTCCAACTGTTAAGGACATTCCAGGCGGAACTGTTCATGATCCCAAGGCTCGAGTTCTCAAAGAGCACACAGGGTCAGCAGGTCTCTTTTCAACCCTAAAGGACTTGGAAATCTTTGTTAACCATTATTTGACGGATGATTTTGCTAAAAATATGACGCAGAATATCAGTCAATCCAATAAGGAACGTAGTGTTGCTTGGGACCTCCAAGGGGATTGGATTCTTCATACTGGTTATACAGGTACCTTTGTGCTTATTAATATCCCAGCTCAACGTGCGGCGATTTTCCTAAGTAATCGTACTTACTACAAGGATGAGAGAGCTCAATGGATTAAGGATAGAGACGCTTTGATTGAAATAATGAAGGAGGAGTTGGTACATTCTGACAAATAAAAATAGAAGAGGGGCATCTTTTAATCCTCTAGAAGGTGAGATTAGTGTCGGGGCGACACAATTGTTTATCTTTTTGAAGATATGTTTGATAGTCTTGTCTTATGTGACATTTGTATGGTTGGAGCATCTATTTGGTGTTGGTCAGGTCGGGCAAGAGGTGGATATTCCAAAAGTTATTGCTGTCATACTTTTGGGTGTGACATTTTATAGGATGGGACATGGCATCATATTTAAGCTTTTTCATTTCTGTGGTTATCATGCCCGCCCCTTTGGAGAAGAGGATTACCGAGGTAGAACGTCATATATAGTATTTTTTGAAAAAACGACAGATGCCTACAAAATACTATATGATAAGCGCTCTCTTCGACATCAATTTCTTTATTTCCTAGCGACTCTTGGTAGACTCTACCTCTTAATCATCTTAGTTATTCTAATCGGTTATAGCTTCACCTTAGGAAAAGTTGGCTATATAATCTTCTTGCTCTTATGTGGTGTTTTGATTTTTTCTGTAAGATGGCTCATACATCTGAAAAGTCACTTTGTCCGTTATTTTAACTTAAAAGTTATCTCAGAGGAGTATTTTTACCCTATTTTTCTAAAGAAATAAAGACTAAAGTGATGCTTATACGAAGGGCTCACCAAGTTAATCAAAAATTACCATGTTTTGATTGGAATCATGAAGAAGGAGTTCATAATGGAACGGTCGCTTAAGCCACCTAAACAAAGTAGATTTGTCTCCTGGTTTCTGAGTCTTCTCTTTTGCATGCTTAACGGGAGTAGTCTCTTTGTCTGTGGTATGTGTTTTACAGTGGTGATCATTTTTTTGACGACGGATAGAGATGTAGACTCTTTTGTAGTTTTGGTATTTATTAGCTTGTTATCTAACCTTATTATTTCTTTTTATATTTTGATAAGAGAACTACTATACAAACTGATTCATTGCCTTGGGTATCGTGCCCAACCCGATTTAAAAGTCCTTCGTATGAGAAGAGGGTTTGATATTCATTTTCCTGTGTTTGAAAAGTATGGTCAAGACTATAAGTTGCTCTACAAGAGGCGTTCCAAGAAGCTTCAAATAGAGTATTTGCTTATATGTTTAGGGTACTTTTGTGCACTCACTCATATTGTGATTGGTTACGCCTTTATACTCAGGAAAATTCTGGAGTCCTTAAAATTGACATTTACCGACTTTGCTAGATATCCTGCTTTTTTAGTTTATATGGTAACGATGATCGTTATCATTATGGGAAATCGTAGCTGGAAAAAAATCACAGAGAGATTAAAAGCTAGAAAAAATGTGACAGTTCTAGCTGTCGAGCATGGTTATCCTATATTTGCGACAAAAGAAGAAGCTTAAGCAGTAGGTCAACTGCTTAAGCTTTTTTACTTATTAAGGATTTTTCAACAGTAATGTGTTGGATACCAGCTTCTTCAAAGATGTTACCGACTTCTTGATAGCCATTATTGAGGTAGAACTTAAGTGCACCGAGTTGAGCATGGAGAGAAATAGTCTGGAAGCCTTGTTCTTGTGCAAAATCTTCAGCTTCTTTTAGGAGAATGATCCCCAGACCTTGACCTTGGTAGTCAACAAGCACCGCCATACGTTGGAGGGTAACCTGAGTCAAGTCTTTATTCGGTAGTAGGCGTACGGTTGCTGCAGCCTTGCCTTTGTCATCATATAGAACAAAGTGGATGCAGTAGGCTTCATTCGCATCAATATCGATGGAGCGAGGAACGCCTTGCCCCTTAACAAAAACAGTGTTTCGGATGGCTACGGCATCGAGGTAAGTTTCTGAGAGTGTGTCCCTTGTGTGTTTGATAATCATAGGGCAAGTGTAACAAAGTCTATAACTAATTGTCAACGAAAAAAAGCTCGATGAGAAAAGTTATCATCAAGCTTTTTCTTGTTTTATTCTTTAATTTGTCGACCGTTTGTATCTTGAATAGGACGGTTATTTTCAAATCCAAGGGTTTGGGTGAATTTCTCCACTTGTTCCTTGCTGACAGTTTCTTGATTTTTGAAGACAATCCAGTTGACACCCTCAGTACATGGTGGTGTTGTCAAGGAACCTTCGAAGTTGTAGTAGTCCTTGTCTTCAGGATAGAAATCATCTAGTGAGATAGCCTGAGGAAGCTCAGTTTCTGTATTGGCCGCCTGAGGCATTTTATCCCATATTTGTTTTAAGGCTTGATTTTCATCGCCATAATTATAGAGAACCGAGACAACTGTGATTTTCCCATTATCTGTCTTATAGACGAAGTGCCCCTCTAGAGGATAAGTATGACCATCAATTTCATTCTCACTAGGTGCGTGAAAATGGAACTGCTGTAATTTATAGACATCATCACCAATCGTTAGGGTATTCTTTGGATTTTTAAAGCTGACTTCAATCGTATGCCCGTTATTTTCAACTTGAGCTTCTGATTCTTGATTATTAAGGTTTAGTTCTGGAAGATCAACGTCCTCAGCACCGGTGATATTGATCGGAGATTGTTCTTTACCATTTTTGCTGAGTTCATAATCTTTAGAAAGGTCACCCCAATGGTCTGGACCAGTAGAGCCAGTATACCCCCATTGAACGTCCTTGGGCTTTGAGGATTCGGTCTTGGTATCAGACTGGCAGGCTACGAGCAGGACAGTGCTTGCTACGAGAAACACTAATCCAATTAGCTTAAAACTTTTCTTATTCATTTGTCCTCCTTATACTCTTTAATCTTATAACAATGATAGTCTACGTGTTATTAGAAACCATCCGTTTGACAGTCATTGAGTATCGTTTCTCTAAGGTGCTTCTGAGAAGGAAGTGTTTGGAGATACCAAACGGAAACGCTCTAATTTTATAGCTAATCTGATGAAAAGTCAAATGTAAATGATAGCAGATTTAGAAAAATATAATGAAAACTAGTTTTTGGCAAAAATAAAAGAACCCGCTATTGCGAGCTCTTTAGTTATTTTATCCCAAAGCGTCGTCCATTGAAAGAACTTCGTGGAAGACACGTTGTGTCAATTCAGTTTTTTGTTCTGGAGTGAGGTATTTAGTGTTTACACAGTATCCAGAGATACGTACGATAACATCTTCACCGCTCATAATCTTTTCGTAAACGTCTGACAAGTCCATAACGTTCAAGTTAACGTGTTGTCCACCGTTTTCGAAGTATCCGTCAAGGATAGTTACGAGGTTGTCAACTTGTTCGTCGTGAGTCTTACCAAGGGCACGAGGCGATACTTGAGTAGTAAGTGAGATACCGTCAGCTGCATAACCGAAGTCAAGGCTTGCAAGTGAGTTCAAGTTTTGCAACCATCCACCTTTAGCTTTGTTAGATGGGTTAGCACCTGGTGAGAAGAATTCCAATTTAGACAAGTTCACTGAACCATCTTCGTTGAGGTATACACCTTTGTGGACTGGTGAGTTACCAGTTTGTTTAGAGTAAGCAACGTTAGATGTGATTGTCAAAAGTGATACAGTAGCTTCTGCGTCTTTGTAAAGTTTGTGGCTACGAAGACGAGTAGTGTAAGCTTCAATCAACCATTCTGCCAATTCGTTTGAACGTGGGTCATCTTCACCCCAACGTGGGTATTCACCGATTGTTTCGTAGTCGTAGATGTAGCCATCTTCGTCACGGATTGGTTTAACTGTAGCGTATTTGATTGCTGACAATGTATCAACAGTATTTGCGAAACCACAGATACCGAATCCCATGTTAGCACGTTGTTTAGTTGGCAAGAAGGCCATTTGAACAGCTTCATAGTTGTACTTATCAGTCATGTAGTGGATGATGTTAAGGGCATCTACGTAAGTGTCAGTCAACCAGTCAAGAGATTTTTCGAAGTTAGCTTTAACAGTGTCAAAGTCAAGAACTTCATCACGGATTGGATCGATATCAAATACTTTGTAGTCTTTATGAACATCGTCGTAACCACCATTCAAACCAGTAAGAAGGGCTTTAAGTACGTTAACACGAGCACCGAAGTATTGGATGTTGTGACGTTGTTCTTCGTTTTCTGGGTCAAGTGGTGATACACAACATGAGATACAGCTCATTTCACCGTATCCGTCTTTAGCCATAGTAGTTACACCTTCGTATTGGATAGAAGAGTGTTTGTGGCTCATGTGCATACAGTAGCGACGGAATGAGTAAGGCAATTTGTCAGTCCAAAGAACTGTCAAGTTTGGTTCTGGAGAGTTACCGATGTTATCAAGAGTGTTCAAGAAACGGTAGTCCATCTTAGTAACACGGTGACGTCCGTCAGCACCCATACCAGCCATAGAAGTTGTGATGAATGTTGGGTCACCTGAGTACAATTGGTCGTAAGCTTTTGTACGAGCAAACTTAACTGTACGAAGTTTCATAACGAAATCATCAACGAATTCTTGGATTTCTGATTCAGTGTAAGTACCACGAGCAAGGTCACGTTCTGCGTATACGTCAAGGACGATTGGCACACGACCAAGTGAAGTAGCGGCACCGTTGATTACACGACATACTGCCATGAAAGCAATGTTTGTCCATTGGATAGCTTCTTTAGTATCGAAGGCTGGACGACGAACATCTACACCATAAAGGTCACCAAGGCGAACAACGTCTTGAAGTGCTTGGTATTGAAGGTTAACTTCTTCACGAAGACGGATAGTTTCTTCGTCGATTTCTTTGATAGCATTCCAGTCGTTAACTTTTTCTTGCATCAAGTAGTCAGCACCGTAGAGGGCAAGACGAGCGTAAACCCCGATGATACGTCCACGTGAGTAAGCATCTGGAAGACCAGTAACTGTGTGAGCGTGACGTGCACGACGGATGTTTGAAGTGTAAGCACGGAAGATACCATCGTTAACTGTAGTCACGTATTTTGTGAAAATTTCGTGTACAGCTGGGTCTGGTTCATAACCGTGTTCTTTCAAAGCAGTTTCCGCCATACGGATACCACCTTTAGGCATGAAGTTCAATTTAAAGAGCTCATCATTTTGGATACCATAGATAAGTTCATCTTCTTTTGAAATGTATCCTGCGTCAATGTCAGCGATTGAAGTTGGACGAGTATCCATTGGGAAGCGTCCTTCAGCTTCATAGCCTGCTTTAGTTTCATCTACGATTTTTTTAATTTTTAGAGAGCGTTCAGTTGGTCCTGCAAGGAAGCTTTCGTCACCATCATAAGGTGTGTAGTTTGCTTGAACGAAACGTGAAACGCTAGCTTTTTCTTTCCAGTCAGTTCCTTTAAAGCCTTCCCACGCTTTTTCAAAAACATCTGTGTTGGTTTTAACCGTTGCCATAGTTTGAATCTCCTATAATTCTAGTAACAAAATTATCTGTTACATTCTCTAGAAGTATTCTATCACACAGTAACCGCTTACACAACTTTAAAACTGTGTTTTTAGAGACATTCTTTTATAATACAGTTTTGAAAACGACAAATCTGTATTATAAATTTCTGTTTTTTGGTAGATTTTGGTATCATAAGGGGAGAATGCTTTGTAGTCCCAAAGTTTTATGTGAAAAGCTTTACAATGAGATAAATCTGAGAAAGGAGGCAGGGAGCCATGTTAGAGTTTCCTCTAATAAATGATACCAGTCGGAAAATCATCCATATTGACATGGACGCCTTTTTTGCTCAGGTCGAGATGAGGGATGACCCCAGTCTTAAGGACAAACCGGTTATTATCGGTCACGACCCTAGAAAAACAGGGGGACGTGGTGTGGTATCAACCTGTAATTACGAGGCTAGAAAATATGGTGTCCATTCAGCCATGTCTTCTAAGGAAGCCTATGAACGTTGTCCTAATGCTGTCTTTATCTCAGGAAATTATAGTCATTACCGAGAGGTAGGGATGCAGATTCGTGAGATTTTTAAACGCTATACCGACTTGGTAGAGCCTATGTCTATCGACGAAGCCTATCTTGATGTGACGATAAATAAGCTTGGTATCAAATCCGCGGTTAAGGTAGCCAAACTTATCCAGTATGACATCTGGCAGGAACTTCACCTGACTTGTTCAGCAGGCGTTTCCTACAATAAATTTATCGCCAAACTAGCTTCTGATTTTCAAAAGCCTGCTGGTTTGACGGTGGTGCTTCCAGAGGAGGCTCAGGAATTTTTGGAAAAGCTCCCTATTGAAAAGTTTCATGGAGTAGGTAAAAAGTCAGTTGAACGTCTTCACGACATGGAAATATACACCGGTGCCGATCTTCTGAAGATTCCTGAGATGACGCTGATTGATCGTTTTGGACGCTTCGGATTTGATCTCTTTCGTAAGGCTAGAGGGATTTCCAATAGTCCTGTCAGGCCCAATCGTGTCCGTAAATCTATCGGAAGTGAGCGAACCTATGGCAAGCTTCTTTATAATGAAGATGATATCAAGGCTGAGTTGACAAAGAATGCTAGACGGGTGGCTGAAAGTGCCCAGAAAAATAAAAAAGTTGGTCGAATCGTTGTCATTAAGGTCCGTTATTCGGATTTTTCGACCTTAACCAAGCGTATGACCTTGGACAAATCAACCCAGGGTTTTGAGGCCATCGAAAGGACTGCCCATACCATTTTTGACCAACTGGAGGAAAATAGTAGTGGTGTTCGCCTGCTCGGTGTGACGCTGACGGGTCTGGAAGATCAAGAAGGCAGGCAATTGGACCTAGATGATTTGGAGTCATTATAATAGTAGAGTTTTGATTTTTTCTTTTGGAAAGTGACCTTGAAGAATCATCAGACCTATGCTATCTTAAATAGTAACTAAAAGAAATGAGGGAATAATCTTAATGAAAAAAGTTCTTACCTATTTAGGACTGATTCTGGCAGCTTGCTTGCTTCTCGTAGCTTTTGCTTCCAATAAGCCAGCTGAGAAGAAAAAAGCGACACCAACTCCGACAGAACGTGCCAAGGCTGATGCGACAGTTTTAATTGATACTATGCTTGGAAAATCTAGTAACGGTTTTTCAAAACTCTACGGTGAAAATTACGAAGCCTGGACTGAAACGAAAGTCTTTGAAAAACAAGTTGCAGATACTATCGAAGAAAAGGGGTATACACCGGAAGACAAGTATACGTTTAAATACATTGAAGGTTATGATGCTAAGACACCAACCCAAGTGCTTTCTAAGTTCCTCAAGGTCCGTCGTAATATGATTGGTAAGATTCAGGACTATAAGCTGAAAGATGTCAAAGTTAAAGGAAATGAAGCGACAGTTACCTTTACTTCACGCTCTGTTAGTGCCTATGGTGCTGCAGCTGCTGTTCGTACTCTCCTTATGAGTCTCTATGATAACGACATTGACAAGTTGAAACAGTGGAATCAAGCTGATAACAACGATGTAGAAAAAGGTAAAGCCAAAGATCTCACAACGAAATTCCTTTATGGTGAAAACTTTAACGGCGATTTGACACAATTTAAGGATATTGATAAAGAAATGGCCTATACACCTTTGACAGGTGCTGATGATCTAGAAAAGACCTTCAAGCTAACCAAAGATGATGGGGGTAACTGGACTATTTCTGTAGAAGATTATAAAGAGCTTGCCGAAGCCTTGGTTGACCATGATGAATCAGGAAGCAGAGCTGTTTACGCTGAACGCATCCATAAGAATTTATCAGATTATCAACCTGAAGACAGTAGCGATTCAAGTAGTAAGTCATCAAGTAAGGATAAATAGAGTTTTATTGCATTTGATGTTAAACATGTACGGAAAGCTTTTTTTGGTGAGAAGAGTTGTCACACCAGTGGCAGCTCTTTTCTTATTGTTCGTTGTATCCATTCCCACTATAACCATTTTCTATCACCTCTTAGGATTTTATTATTAGACGAGTTTGGAGGAAGATGATAAACTGTTATCACTAACTATTAATGAAAGTATCGAGGATTATAGATATGAAAAAATGGCTTGCAGGTTTAGGGATTCTTGGCTTGTCAGTTTTGACTTTGGCTGCTTGTGGGAACAAGAGTGACAGTAGGGCATCTGGTGAAAAGCAGACGATTACTGTTGCGACAGACTCTGATACGGCGCCTTTCACTTTCAAAAAAGGTGACGACTTCAAGGGTTATGATATTGATTTGGTCAAGGCTATTTTCAAGGATTCGGACAAATATGAGGTCAAGTTTGTAACGACACCTTTTGATTCCATCTTGACAGGGGTGGATTCTGGACGTTATCAGATTGCAGCTAACGACTTCAACTATAATGAAGAACGTGCGCAGAAATATGGTTTCTCAGATCCGATTTCACGTTCTAACTATGCCATCACTAGTGCTGAGGGTACCAAGTATACCAGCCTAGACGATTTGTCTGGTAAGACGACAGAAGTACTTCCTGGCTCTAACTATGCTCAGTTGCTTGAAAATTGGAACCATGCCAATGCGGACAAGACACCAATTACAATCAACTACGCTTCGAGCTCAACTGGTCTTTCAACACGTGTTCAACATATTCAAGAAGGAAAAATTGATTTTATCCTTTATGATGCCATTTCCTCTGAGTACATTGTCAAAGATCAAGGCTATAAGTTGGCTGTAAACAAGATTAAAGACGATATCGGTATGAAGACTGATGGTCTTGAATATCTTCTTTTCTCAAATGATAAGCAAGGTAAGGAACTCAAGACTTTTGTCAATAAACGTATCAAAGAGCTTAAGAAGGATGGAACACTTGCCAAACTCAGCAAGGAATACTTTGGTGGCGATTACGTCAGTGATTTGAAATAAGACTGCGAAAAGTTGAGACTGCTGTCTCAGCTTTGGATTGAAGACAAAGCTTTCTTTTGAGGCTTTCCTGAGGTGATGACGGACGTCAGCGACCTTCTTCGAAGTTCCATGACTAAGTTTTGAGCCTAAGGTCTCAAAACTTCCGAACACCTGAAACTTTAAAGTTTCAGGTGTTTTTCTCACGTCGGAAAGCCTCGGTTTATGCTCACTTTGTTCGTGAAATAAGGAATGAGTTCAAATCTTTTTAGTCTTAATAAGGTATTGCTATCAGTGATACGATTTTCTTATCACTATGATAAGAAAAGACTATTTCACAGACTTTCTGAGTCGTGCTAAAATGAATACTATAAAATTATGATAAGATATTTGAATGGTTAGCACTAGGCTAACCTACTTTTTTAGAAAGAAAGGGCGACATTGTGAAAAAGAGTATAGAAGCATTTAATCGGTCACCTTGGTATCTCCAAGTTATCATTGGCTTGGTTGGTTTGGCAGTAGCTGTTGCTTTAGCCATTCCCTTGTCTTGGCTAGTAGAAATTCTTTGGGGTTATATTTTGCAACTGGTTACGGTTGTCTTCAAATGGATTTCATCTTGGATGCCAGCTGGTAAGCTCTTCTCATGGAAGGCTGTCTTCGATGCTGTTCCTAAGATTGTGGAACGCTTGCCTTTAACTTTGGGATTGACTATTGCAGGTGCCTTCTTCGGTTTGATTTTGGCCCTTGTCTTTGCGGTTGTTAAAATTAATCGAGTACGTATCCTTTATCCAATTCAAGCCGTTTTTGTGAGCTTCTTGCGTGGGACACCAATCCTTGTACAACTCATGTTGACTTACTATGGTATTCCACTCTTCCTTCGTTACTTGAATGGTGAGTTCGGCTTAGATTGGAACATTAATGAGATTCCACCAGCTATCTTCGCTATTACAGCCTTTGCCTTTAATGAAGCAGCTTACATGAGTGAGACCATCCGTGCAGCGATTCAGGCCGTTGACGCTGGGGAAATCGAAGCTGCCCGTTCTCTTGGGATGACATCAGCACAAGTTTACCGTCGTGTCATCATTCCAAATGCGGCGGTTATTGCGACACCAAGTTTGATTAACAGTCTGATTGGTTTGACTAAGGGAACATCACTTGCCTTTAGTGCAGGTATCGTCGAAATGTATGCACAGGCTCAAATCTTGGGTGGTGCTGACTACCGTTACTTTGAACGTTATATCTCAGTTGCCCTTGTATACTGGGCAATCTCAATCTTGATTGAGTACATTGGTCGTTCGGTTGAAAATCATATGGCCATTAAGGCTCCTGAAGCGACTGACATTTCTGGCATTGGAGGTGACCGCTAATGATTAGTATCAAAAATTTGACCAAAGAATTTTCAGGACAAAAGGTTCTCGATGGCATTGATATTGACATTGAAAAGGGTGAAGTTGTAGCTCTTGTTGGTGCCTCTGGTGCAGGTAAGTCAACAATCCTTCGTAGCTTAAACTATTTGGAACAACCTGATTCTGGTACCATTACCATTGATGATTTCAAGGTAGATTTCGAAACAATTACTAAAGAGCAAATCCTTACTCTTCGTCGTAAGTTGTCCATGGTGTTCCAACAGTTCAACCTCTTTGAACGTCGTACAGCCTTGGATAATGTTAAGGAAGGTCTTAAGATTGTTAAGAAACTTTCTGACGACGAAGCTACCAAGATTGCTAAAGAAGAGCTCGCTAAGGTTGGGCTTTCTAATCGTGAAAATCACTACCCACGTCACTTGTCGGGTGGTCAAAAGCAACGTGTGGCCTTGGCTCGTGCCCTTGCAATGAAGCCTGATGTGCTCTTGCTTGACGAACCGACATCTGCCCTTGACCCTGAGTTGGTCGGTGAGGTTGAAAAATCAATCGCTGATGCGGCTAAGTCAGGTCAAACCATGATTTTGGTCAGTCACGACATGAACTTTGTTTATCAAGTAGCTGACAAGGTGCTCTTTCTTGAAAAAGGTCATATCCTTGAACAAGGAACACCTGATGAAATCTTTAACCATCCAAAAGAAGAGCGAACAAAAGAATTTTTCGCTTCTTATTCAAAACAATATCTTTAAGATGGGATTTTTGTTACAATAGAAAAGGTAGTGGGATAGGACTACAGTTTAGTTCATAGTCAAAATCCCACAAGGATGATTAGGAACTTTTGAATGTTTCAAAGGCGACTATAGTCCAATCAGAGGCTGCATCGTGCAGTTATTACTAGTCGAATTTAGAGGTTGGAGAATGTTATCTCAGCCTTTTCTATTTCTCACTTTAGGATGATTTATGTTATTAAATATTTTTAAATTTTATCTCTTAGGCCTTGTGATTGCTTTCTTTGTGTGCTTGGTGATTGGTGCCATTTGGCTTGGATGGCGTGCGTTACGTCGTGCTGACAAGACAGTTAAGGAGCGACAAGGTGCCCTCTATGATGCTATTATGATGTCGATGGTTTCGATTCCAGTTTTGGCATTTGCTTTTATGGCGATTCTTATCGTGCTGAATGCATAATTCTAGCTTTGTTGGCACATTAGGTGTAAGATATCTCTACAAGAAAATCATATAAGGAGTTACTCATGTACGATACAATTGTTATTGGAGCTGGTCCTGCGGGGATGACTGCAGCACTTTATGCAGCTCGTGCCAACCTTAAAGTGGCAACTTTGGAGCAAGGTGCTCCTGGTGGACAGATGAATAACACGTCTGATATTGAAAATTACCCTGGTTTTGAAAGTATCTCTGGTCCAGAATTGTCAATGAAGATGTTTGAACCCTTGGAAAAATTGGGCGTTGAAAATCTTTATGGTATTGTGTCTGGTATCGAAGACAAGGGTGACTATAAAGTTGTTAAAACTGGTGATGAGGAGTATCAAACCAAGACAGTTATCATTGCGACTGGTGCCAAACACCGTCATATTGGTGTTGCTGGTGAAGAAGAGTACAACAGCCGTGGTGTATCTTACTGTGCGGTGTGTGATGGTGCCTTTTTCCGTAATCAAGACCTCTTGGTTGTTGGTGGTGGAGACTCTGCCGTTGAAGAAGGAATTTATTTGACACGCTTTGCCAATAGCGTGACCATTGTTCACCGTCGTGATGAATTGCGTGCCCAAAAGGTTCTTCAAGACCGTGCCTTTGCCAATGAAAAGGTCAAGTTTATCTGGGATTCAGTCGTTGAAGAAATCAAGGGTGATGATATCAAGGTTCGCAGTGTTGATATCAAGAATGTCAAAACTGGTGAGGTGACTAACCACGAATTTGGTGGTGTCTTTGTTTATGTGGGACTTGATCCAGTTTCAGATTACTTGACAGGTCTTGACATCACTGACCAAGATGGTTGGGTAATTACAGATGATAAGATGGCGACACGTATTCCTGGTATCTTTGCCATTGGGGATGTCCGCCAGAAAGACCTTCGTCAAATTACAACAGCCGTAGGGGATGGTGCCACAGCTGGTATCGAAGCCTACAACTACGTGACTGCACTTGGTGATAAGTAAAATAAATGGAAACTCGGGAGGTTCTCGAGTTTTTTGTGTGGTCTTGTAGGTATTTAGCATGACTAGATTTCTTTGTGGCAACATCTATGTGTAATTTTTTGTTATAATAAAAAAGTCTTACTAAAAATCAGTAAAAACGAGGTGACCAACTTGCGTGTTGTAGCAGGTGATTTTGGCGGGCGTCCGCTTAAAACGTTAGAAGGCAAAACGACTCGTCCAACAACGGACAAGGTCAAAGGTGCCATTTTCAATATGATTGGTCCTTTCTTTGATGGAGGGCGTGTTTTGGATCTTTTTTCTGGGAGCGGTAGCCTGGCTATTGAGGCTATCAGTCGTGGTATGTCGTCTGCTGTCCTCGTGGAAAAGGATCGTCGGGCACAGGCTATTATCCAGGAAAATATCAAGATGACCAAGAGTGAGAAGCAGTTTCAGCTTTTGAAGATGGATGCAACGCGTGCATTGACACAATTGACAGGTCAATTTGACTTGGTGCTTTTAGATCCGCCTTATGCCAAAGAGCAGATTGTGGCTAATATTACTCAGTTAGAGGAGCAAGGGCTCTTGGCTGAAGAAGTTATGTTGGTTTGCGAGACGGATAAGACTGTGGACTTGCCTGAAGAAATTTCAAACTTTGGGATTTGGAAGCAGAAAACCTATGGTATCAGTAAGGTGACCGTTTACGTGCGTTAGCCTTTGATAGGGAAGTTGTAGAAAGGAATGCTATGACAAAGATTGCTATGTTTACGGGGTCTTTTGATCCGATTACCAATGGGCATATGGATATTATTGCCAGAGCCAGCAAGCTCTTTGATGAGCTCTATATTGGACTATTTTATAATAAAAATAAGCAGGGCTTCTGGGACATTGAGACTCGCAAGCGTATCTTGGAAGAGGTTGTAGCAGATCTTCCCAATGTCAAGGTTATAACGGCTCACGATAGTCTGGCTGTAGATGTCGCCAGAGATCTTGGGGTGACTTATCTGGTTAGAGGCCTTCGTAATGCGACAGATTTTGACTATGAGGCTAATATGGATTATTTCAATAAGGGGCTGGCGCCTGAGCTTGAAACGGTTTATTTGATTGCTAGTCATGAGGTGACACCAGTGTCCTCGAGTCGTGTGCGTGAGTTGATTTATTTTGAGGGGGACATTAGTTCTTATGTTCCTCAAGTAGTTGTTAAGGAAGTGGAGGCCAAGCGTGGCAAACAAGAACGAATCTAAATCACTATTAGGGAAAATTTGGCGGATTAAGTGGTGGTTGCTAAGTATTTTTACGGTACTTTTCCTCCTCTTTTCCCTCTTTTTCCCGCTAAATAATTATTATGTTGAGCTTCCGGGTGGTGCTTTTGATACTAAGGAAGTCTTGACTGTAGATAAGAAAGCTGATGATTCAAAAGGATCCTACAATTTTGTGGCGGTGGCTCAAACCAAGGCAACTTTGGCCCTCATGCTCTATGCTCAGTTTAATGATTTTGCAAAGCTTCAAACAGCTGAAGAGGCGACTGGAAATTACTCTGACGAAGATTTCATGCGTATCAACCAGTTTTACATGGAGACTTCACAAAACCAGGCGATTTATCAGGGCTTGACTCTGGCTGGTAAGGAGGCTAGCTTGGAGTATATGGGTGTTTATGTGCTTCAGGTGGCTGATGATTCTAGTTTCAAGGGTGTCCTTAATATTGCGGATACGGTGACAGCTGTCAATGGCAAGACCTTTGATAATTCTACTGACTTGATTAAATACGTCCAAGGACTTAAGTTGGGTTCAAAAGTCAAGGTCACTTATACGACAGAGGACAAAGAAAAGACTGCCACTGGTAAGATCATTAAGATTGCTAATGGTAAAAATGGTATCGGTATTGGTTTGACGGATCATACTGAGGTCAAGAGTCCTGAAAACGTGAAGTTTAAACTTGATGGTGTTGGTGGACCAAGTGCGGGGCTTATGTTTACTTTGGCTATTTACGATCAGGTGTCTGGTCAAGACCTCAAGGCTGGCCGTAAAATTGCTGGAACAGGTACTATTGAAAAGGATGGGGCTGTCGGTGATATCGGTGGGGCCTACCTCAAGGTGAAATCAGCGGCTGATAGTGGCGCAGATATTTTCTTCGTGCCAAATAATCCAGTAACTAAGGAAATGAAAAAGGCTGATCCGGATGCCAAGACTAACTATCAAGAGGCCAAGGAAGCTGCCAAGAAACTGGGGACCAAGATGAAAATCGTTCCTGTTAAAACAGCTCAAGAAGCCATTGATTATTTGAAAAAGACTAAGTAAGAAGAGAGAGTAGGACAGGCAGAAATCCATGATTTTTGTCCTAGTCTTACTCTCTTTTTAAGGTCAAAGTGTTATAATAGTCTTTATGAAAAAACGTTATAGAACAGTCAATGATTACTATCGTGAAATTTTTGGCGAAAAGATTTTCAAACTTCCTATAGATGCGGGCTTTGATTGTCCCAACCGTGATGGCACAGTGGCTCACGGTGGCTGTACCTTTTGTACGGTATCGGGGTCTGGGGACGCCATTGTAGCTCCTGAGGCGCCGATTCGTGAGCAGTTTTACCATGAGATTGACTTTATGCACCGCAAGTGGCCAGAAGTTCAGAAATATCTGGTTTATTTTCAAAATTTTACCAATACCCACGCTCCGCTTGAGGTTATCAAGGAACGCTACGAACAGGCTATCAATGAGCCTGGTGTTGTTGGCATCAATATCGGGACTCGCCCAGACTGTTTGCCAGATGATGTGATTGATTATCTGGCAGAACTCACAGAACGTATGCATGTGACTGTTGAACTTGGTTTGCAGACGACTTATGAAGAAACGTCAGAACTCATTAACCGAGCACACAGCTATGAACTCTACGTGGAGACCGTGAAGCGTCTGCGTGAGCGTGCACCAAAGGCTGAAATTGTATCGCACTTGATTAATGGATTGCCAGGGGAAACCCACGAGATGATGGTGGAAAATGTTCGCCGCTGTGTGACGGACAATGACATTCAGGGAATCAAACTCCACCTCCTCCACCTGATGACCAATACGCGTATGCAAAGAGATTACCACGAGGGGCGTCTCAAATTGCTGAGCCAGGAAGAGTATGTGTCAATCATCTGTGACCAGTTGGAAATCATCCCTAAGGATATCGTCATTCATCGGATTACTGGTGATGCGCCGCGAGATATGTTGATTGGTCCTATGTGGAGTCTCAACAAGTGGGAAGTCCTTAATGCCATTGACAAAGAGATGGAACGTCGTGACTCATGGCAAGGGTGTAAAGTAGTTAGCGACAAGGAGGAAAAAGCATGATTAAGCGTCCCATTCATCTGTCTCATGACTTTCTAGCAGAAGTGCTGGACGATGAGAGTGTAGCTATCGATGCGACCATGGGAAATGGCAATGATACAGCCTTTCTGGCTGGCCTTGCCAAGAAGGTCTATGCTTTTGACGTGCAGGAGCAGGCGCTTGAAAAGACCAGTCAACGCTTGTCAGACCTGGGAATTGAAAATGCGGAACTCATTTTAGATGGTCACGAAAATCTGGACCATTATGTCACGGAACCTATTCGAGTAGCTATTTTCAATCTGGGCTACCTGCCATCTGCAGACAAAAGTGTCATCACTAAGCCCCATACGACTCTTGAGGCCATTGAGAAAATCCTTGACCGCTTAGAAGTTGGTGGGCGCTTGGCTATTATGATTTACTACGGTCATGATGGTGGTGATATGGAGAAGGATGCTGTGCTTGAGTACGTTATCGGTTTGGACCAGCGTGTTTTCACAGTCATGCTTTACCAACCCCTTAATCAAATTAATACCCCACCATTTTTGGTGATGTTGGAGAAATTACAATGATTACAGATGTTAAAGAAAAACTTGCAGATATGCAGGCCAAATATATTGATAAGCAGAGTGCCGAGGGTACTTTGAAAAAGGTTGATAATCGTAAAACGGCTAAGATCAAGAAAAAGTTAGCTAGTCTTGAGGTCGAACGTTGCCATAAACTTTTAGCCAAGGAAGATGTCACTGCCATTGATAAAAAAATTAGTAAGCAAAAAGAACTATTCTCAAACTGTTGTCATAAGGAAGGGTAGGAGGAGCTATGCATCTATCGTTAGCTTTGCTTGTTCTTCTTTTTAGCTTGATTTTATCGAACGTTATTAATCGTGTCTTTCCACGTCTTCCCTTACCTTTGATCCAAATTATTTTTGGAGTGGGTATCGGTTTTCTTTTTAAGGAACGTGCTTTCGAGCTTGAAACGGAACTTTTTCTAGCTTTCATTATTGCTCCCTTGCTGTTTCGTGAGGGTGAAGAAAGTGATATTACCAGTATTTTACGTAACTGGAAACTCATTCTATTTTTGATTTTTCCAGTCATCTTCGTGTCTACGCTGGGAATCGGTTATCTTGCTAAGGCTGTCTTGCCTGCCTCAGTGCCTTTGTCTGCCTGCCTAGCCATTGGGGCAGCCCTTGGGCCAACGGATTTGGTGGCCTATTCAGCTATTTCTAAACGCTTCAGTTTTCCAAAGTGGATTAGCTATATTTTGCAGGGTGAAGGACTTCTAAACGATGCCTCTGGCTTGGTTGCCTTTCAGGTGGCGGTTACCGCTTTGACAACGGGTGCTTTCTCCCTCCTTGATGCGAGCTGGAATTTGGTTATTTCTGTTATTGGTGGTTTTTTGGTTGGCTTGATTACAGCCTTATTTAATCGTCTCTTTTTGACCATTTTGGATAATATGGATGCTGCAGATGTCACAGGTGCTCTCTTACTAGAGTTGGTACTACCGATTTCCTCTTACTTTGTAGCCGAGGAAATTCATGCTTCCGGAATTATTGCTGTTGTCGTAGCAGGGATTTCACTTGCCAGTCGCTTTAAAAAAATCACCGTTTTTGATGCCAAGTTGGATAGTGTTTCTCATACGATTTGGGGAACCATTACCTTCATGCTTAATGGCATGGTCTTTTTCCTCTTGGGAACAGAACTTCCAACCCTAGCAGCCCCAGTACTGCGTAGCACTACCTACGATAATCTCTGGATGCTTCTTGCTATCGTCCTTTTAACAGCGACCATGTTTGGCATTCGTTTTGTTATGATTAGTGCGGTATTTGCCCAAAGAGCTTGGAGGGCCAAACGATCACTGAAAAAAATCTGGAAGGGTGCTACTCTTTTAACCTTTTCTGGGGTCAAAGGAACGGTCTCAATTGCAACCATCCTTTTGCTTCCGGTTGCCAATATGACGGCTTTGGAACATAGTCTCTTGCTCTTTACGGTAGCGGGTGTCACTTTATTAAGTTTCTTAACAGGTATCTTAGTCCTACCTAAGCTAGCCACTGGACCAGCGCACACAACCAACCATTATATGCAGATTGCCATTCTTAATGATGTGGTCGGCGAGTTGGAAAAAGATCTAAAACAGTCAACTAATCAAGGAGCTGTCTATGCTACTATTGACAACTACAATCAACGCTTGGAAGATTTAATCTTGGAGCAGGAATCAAATGATGTCAAAGAAGAGTTGGCCAATATCCGAGTCATGATTATGGAGATTGAGAGTGAGGGTCTGGAATATGCCTACAAGAAGGGTAAGATTTCAGAACTCGAATACAATCTCTACCAACGTTATATCAAGGGCTTAGAGCGTCGTATTAACCGTGGTTTTGTCTCTAGTCTTTCTTACGCTCTAGCTGTCTTTGTGCGTGGCCTTCGTAGATTGTTGCACTTGGCTCTTACTTTCAAGTTTCGTATTAATCAGGATGAAACTAGGAGGGGTCCTAGGTTGACGGAAGAAAACCGTGACCATATGGCTGAACTTTATTTGACAAATACGGAGCAGATTTTAGAAGCCTTGAGTAATCTGGAAGGTGTTTATCATTCAGAACTCTTGTCTTATTTGAAGCGTAATCGACTTCAAGAGGCTGAAATAATTCAGTCAGGTGCCTTTGTTGAGCGGGTTATCACCCACCTTCATCCAGACAATGTCGATGAAATGTTACGAGGCTACTATTTGGAACGTAAGGTTATCAACGAGTACGAGCAGGCTGAGCTTATCTCTAGCCGTTATGCCAAGCAGCTTCGTAAGGAGGTC
This sequence comes from Streptococcus sp. CCH5-D3, assembly GCF_001556435.1. NCBI lineage: Bacteria > Bacillati > Bacillota > Bacilli > Lactobacillales > Streptococcaceae > Streptococcus > Streptococcus sp. CCH5-D3. The sequence goes on along the minus strand of NZ_LSIW01000060.1, from coordinate 7,136 downwards.
AATACTTTGGAAGATTACTCTCTCAAAGAAACTAGCAACACTTTAACCTATGATATGATTAATTTGGCTCGAGGTCGAGCTTAAGTGAAGAAGCCAAGATTTTTCTTGGCTTCTTTTTAATGTCTCTCTTTTTCATTATCGTGGTTTGGAAAAAGAAAGCCCAGTCCTAGGCATGTTAGGATTCCTGCAACAATCAGGATGCTATTTGATATAGGGAGCAAGTCATAGATTGCATTAGCAATCATTAAACCAATCAAAGTACTCATGAGGCTAGATTTATAATCTTTTTTGATAAGATTTTCTATTGCAAAGAAAGCAAAAAGAGCGACTGGAAAGAGTGGCCAAAGGGACACCTCCAATTTGGGGAAGCCGAGAATACTGTAAGTGATAACTGTTACTGCTGTACCGATTAATCCAATACCTATTACTTTAGTCATGTTTTTACCTCGTTTTCTATATCTGAAAGATATTTTGCTTTAACACCTACTAAATTATCAAAAGGTTAACTTACGGACAATATCATTTGTCTATGTGGTTCATTCTAGAATCTATTCGGTCAAAAAGGACTGTTTTGTAATCAAGTAAAGAAAAGAGAAAATATTTCACCACAAGGATAAAACGCTTACATAAAAGGAGTATAATGATATTGAAAGATGTTTTCTCTAAGATTAAATGAAAGGTGGGGTAGTTGTATGTCCAGAAAAACTTGGTATTATATACTTATCTTTTTTGAAGTATTGTTAGCTCTTTCTATGCTTAGGTCTTATGGTTTGCATTTTGAGTATGAAACGCTCAATTCTGTATCCTTACTAAGTTCTCAATTTCCACAGCAACTCTTTTTAGTCTGGTTTGTTTTTAGGCTTTTGAAGGACAAGTGGAAAGCTGAGGGCGTCTTAGCTGTGCTTGCCTTCCATATTTGTCAGCTAGTTACCTATTTCATCATACCGGCTTCCATTTTTAAGCCTTGGTTGGTTTCCCCAGTTTTAACTATTATGTGCCTAATTTGGCTTGTCATTACGATTAGGAAGACAGAGCTTCCAACACTCTTAGCCTCTCTTAAGAGTTCGTCAGCTTGGCAGTCCTCTGTTCCCCTTCTTGGATTAGGGATGGTCGCCGTAGTATGGAGCACACACTATATAAATATTGATTTAGAAGATTTAAGTAGTCTTACTTCCATACTGTATCCTATACTAGAGTGTGCAAGTATATTTTTGTTCCTTACATTAATAGCTGAAACAACTCAAAAGAAATTAAGAATTTCTTCAATCCTTATCATAGTTACTAGTTTACTTGAGTTGGTTTATGGTTTCTTGGTTGACCATATCATTACTGATGTCTCTCTTTTTCTACTAGTAGTATCATCTTATCTTGTCTATCGTACAAACGGCAACACTTCCACACTAGTTGAAAAATGGCAGAAGAAGTATGGGGTTGAGTTGAGTGAAGATGATCTGCTGGTGGAGAAAAGAACCAAACCAGTCATTGAAAAGCGTAAGGTTTATGATTATGCGGAGAGCCAAAGACAACCAAATCCTCAAAGTCTTCATTCTCCTTGGCTTTGGACCGCTTTTATTCTATCCTTGAGGAATTTAGTTTTTAATATAATTGCAGTTTTCAATTATCCTACTGATGAAACCAATCCCTTAGCAGGTATCGGTTGGTTTATGTACTTCATCGTGATGATTCCATTAATTATTATTCCTACTGTGATGCTTCCAAATGCCATAAGAACTGCTGACAAAAACCGTCTATATATAGTTGCTATGTTATTTATTTTAGTTGCAAGAAGCTCTATAGAACAGCTCATCGTTCCAGCCTTAATTTTGTACGGTGTATCGAAAATAAAAGAGGGGTAGCCATAAAACAACAAGTCCCCTAGACCTAGTCTGAGGGACTTGTTTCTTAGATATTGTTTAAAAATTAGCCCTAAATCAAGCTACTTTATGACTGATCTCTATAAAAGAGGGTTAATGTAAAAACGATGGTCGTCAATTGGAATAATTTGAACAGGATTTTGATAGAAGTCAGCTAGAACTTCCGGTGTGATAATATCGTTTTTTGGTCCTTGTGCCACGATTCTTCCCTGACGGAGTAGGAGAATGTGGTCCATTTTTTCAGTAATCTCTTCAGCGTGGTGGGTGACGTAAAGAACCAATGGAGCATGTGGAAGCGAGGTGATACGGTCAATCTGACGTAAGAGTTTTTCGCGGGCAAAGAGGTCCAAGCCAACAGTCGCCTCGTCAAGGATAATAATGTCAGGATCTTCCATGAGACTGCGAGCAATCAAACAAATTTGTTTTTCTCCTTGAGACAGGCCATGGTATTTACGACCTATCAAATCTCCAGCACCAAGTGAGGTCAGCATGTCCTTGGCTTCTTGCAACTCCTTATCCCCATATGTCTTGTAGAGGATTGAGCTCTTGTATTTACCAGTAAGGACGATTTTTTCAGCAGTCATATGCTTAGGCAAACGCTCAGTGATGAAGGAGCTGACGATACCGATATGTTGACGAAGACCTGTGATGTCTCGATTCCCAAAGGTGTAGCCTAGTATCTCAGCCTTTCCCTCAGAAGGGAAGAATTCAGCTGTCAACAAACGTAGGAGGGTTGATTTTCCAGCACCGTTAAGTCCCAGGATAGCCCAGGTTTGTCCTTTTTCAACTGTCCAGTTAAGGTCAGACAAAAGTGTTTTTCCTTGGCGGGCCAAGCTGACATTTTCTAAGCGTATAAGTGACATAAGTCTCTCCTTCGATGATAAATTACTCTAATTATAGCATAAAATAGGAACCTATATTGGGAAATTGTGATATAATGGAAGTCAGAATTTTTTTAGAGGAGAAGAAAAAATGGAAGACTCCAGTGGTCAGTCCTTATTATTTCAATCTATTTTATTACTAATTTTAACCTTGCTTACGGCCTTTTTCTCAGCATCAGAGATGGCTTTAGTATCACTAAACCGTTCACGTGTGGAACAAAAGGCTGAAGAAGGCGACAAGAAATTTATTCGCCTGCTCAAGGTTCTTGAAAATCCAAATAACTTCTTATCAACCATTCAAGTTGGTATTACCTTTATCAGTCTCTTACAAGGGGCTAGTCTCTCCGCTTCACTAGGTGCAGTGATAGCGACTTGGTTTGGTCATGCAGCCTGGGCTAAGACAGCAGGTAGCATGATTTCATTGGTTGTCTTGACCTATATCTCGATTGTTTTTGGGGAACTCTATCCTAAACGTATTGCTATGAACCTCAAGGAAAATCTAGCCATCTACTCAGCACCAGTTATTATTGTTACTGGTAAGATTGTTAGTCCTTTTGTTTGGATTCTTTCAGCATCGACAAATCTTGTGTCTCGTTTGACGCCCATGACCTTTGATGATGCGGATGAGCAGATGACTCGGGATGAGATTGAGTACATGTTGACTAAGAGTGAAGATACACTTGAGGCTGAAGAAATTGAAATGCTTCAGGGGATTTTCTCTCTTGATGAATTGATGGCACGTGAGGTTATGGTCCCTCGTACCGATGCCTTCATGATTGATATCGAAGACAATACTCAAGAAAATATCCAAGCTATTCTTAAGGAAAGTTTCTCACGTATCCCTGTTTACGAGGATGACAAGGATAAGATTATCGGTGTCATTCATACTAAAAACCTTCTAAAAGCAGGTTTTGAACTTGGTTTTGAAAATATCAAACTTCGTCGAATCATGAACGAACCTCTCTTTGTTCCAGAGACTATCTTCGTAGATGATCTCTTGGCGGCCTTTCGTAACACCAATAATCAGATGGCTATCTTGCTTGATGAATACGGTGGCGTTGCTGGTCTTGTTACCTTCGAGGACCTTTTGGAAGAAATCGTTGGTGAGATTGACGACGAAACAGATAAAACTAGTGTGGAAGTTCGTGAAATTGGTGAGAATACTTATATTGTCGAAGGAGCTATGACTCTTAACGACTTCAATGAACATTTTGATACAGAACTTGAGAGTGATGACGTTGATACTATCGCAGGTTATTATTTGACTGGTGTGGGGGCCATCCCAACTCAAGAAGTCAAGGAACACTATTCAGTTATCAACAAGGACAAACACCTCGAATTTATCAATGATAAGGTTAAGGATGGTCGTGTAACCAAACTTAAGGTAATCATCACGGCAGCTCCAGAAGAGGCAGAAGAATAGTTTTCCACATGTTTTTATTAGAAAATATTGGAACTTAAAAGCGACTATTTACTAATTAGGCACTTTCTCTCATTATGAGTGAAAGTGCTTTTTCTTATCTATCTTGGAATATCCGCTTATCAAAATAATAAGATTAGAAAATGGCTATAAAGTACGTTATAAAGCCTTTTTTACCTATCCAAACTGCTAGACTTTGTCATAAAAAGAACTATAATTTTGGAGATACTCTAACATATTTTAGCGTATTGATAGATTTAGAATAAAAATAAATAAGATTTTAATTAAAACAGTCTTTTATTACTTTTTTATGGTAGAATATGAATTAACTGATAAATGAAAAAAAGGAGAATCTTAATGGCTTCTAAAAAATCTATATATAGTAGCTTGCTTTTACTCACCCTTACCCTAGGAGCTTTTGTACCAGTAACTTCTTTTGCGGACGACGGTATTGCGACAAATGATGCTGTTCTTACACAACCAACGACAGATCGTGTAGCAACAGGTCCTTCAACAGCCCCAAGTGATGGTGATTTGGCTCGTAGCAATGATTCAAACACAGGTGCGGCAACGCCAACAACACCTACAGCTCCTGAAGTACCAGCTGAACCAACAACACCAGCAACTCCAGAAACACCTGCGACACCGGCTCCAACAGTTGATTCATCAACAACACCAGCTGATAAACCAACTGAGAAACCAGCCGATAAGCCAGAAGAACCGGCCTCACCAACTGATAAAGGGACAAGTGAAGCAGCTCAAACCCCTGAAACTCCAGCAGTGAACGTTAATGGACAACCTGTTGTTACTGTAACACCAACAGCTCCAGTTATCACTGCAGCTGGCCAAACAATTGTGTCTACACAAAACAGCCAAATTGTCATCGCCAACACTGATGGTACAACAAGTGTTGTTGCTCCTGAAGCAGTGGGATTCAAAGTAAATGCTGACGGTACATTGACTGGTAAAGATGCTAAAGGTAAGGAAGTTACACTTCCTAAGACTGGTGAAGCATCAACAGTAATCTTGACATTGGCAGGAACATTCTTCCTTGCTGCTGCAGCCTTTTTGGGGCTTAAGAAACGTGCCTAATAATATAGATGATAAAAGACTGGATTTTTCCAGTTTTTTTGTTTTTCTTCTGGTATAGTATAGATATCATTTAATTTTAGATGTATTATAGTATAACCTTTGCTTGAATTCAGGCAGATATGGAGCATGTTTCTGATAAAAGAGGTATAATAAAAACATGTAAAAAGCGTTTACAAGGAGGCTGCCATGGCAGAAATTGATTACAGTCAGGTGACTGGACTTGTTCATTCAACCGAAAGTTTTGGATCCGTAGATGGTCCGGGTATCCGTTTTATTGTTTTCATGCAAGGCTGTAAGATGCGTTGTCAATATTGTCATAACCCAGACACTTGGGCTATGGAGTCAAATAAGGCTGTTGAACGTACGGTTGAAGATGTCTTAGATGAGGCTCTTCGTTTCCGTCATTTCTGGGGTGAGCATGGTGGTATCACTGTATCAGGTGGTGAGGCCATGCTTCAGATTGATTTTGTCACTGCCCTCTTTACAGAGGCTAAGAAGCTAGGAATTCACTGTACGCTTGATACTTGTGGGTTTGCTTACCGCAATACTCCTGAGTATCATGAAGTTGTTGACAAACTTTTGGCTGTAACTGACTTGGTTCTACTGGATATCAAAGAGATTGATCCTGAACAACACAAGTTTGTGACCCGTCAACCTAATAAGAATATCTTGGAATTTGCTCAGTATCTGTCTGATAAACAAGTTCCAGTCTGGATTCGCCATGTCTTGGTACCTGGTTTGACAGACTTTGACGAACACTTGATTAAGCTCGGCGAGTTTGTAAAAACCTTGAAAAATGTTGATAAATTTGAAATCCTTCCCTACCATACAATGGGTGAGTTCAAATGGCGTGAGCTCGGCATTCCCTATCCTTTGGAAGGGGTCAAACCACCAACAGCAGATCGGGTCAAAAATGCCAAAGCTCTCATGCACACTGAAACGTATCAAGAGTATAAAAATCGTATCGGTGTTAAAACCTTGGATTGAAAAAGAAGCTCTTGACAAGGGCTTTTTAACTTTGCTATTATTTAAGGAGCAATAAAGAGCAGGTAAATTATGTTTCGTATTTTAAAATTTGATGATGACTTTGTTTATCTCAGTCATCCTGACGGGCGACTTAAGAAAATAGATCGCACGCTTTTTGATTTTGATATAAAATTAGGAGACCGTATTGATGTCTACCAAGATGGGGACTTGACCGTTGTTACTCCGGCAGAAGTTCAAACGGACTTGAGCTTAGAGGGAGACAAATCTGTTAAATCACACCTCTTGCAAGGAATTTTAGATCTTTTCCTTGAGACTCTTAATATTCACAACAATCATTTGGGTGACTTGAAGAAGATTTTCACGCAATTATTGATTACACTCTTCATGGCTTGGAGCTTGCTAGGTGTTATTCTGGTTGAGATTCTTCTTTTCGCAGAATCGATTATTGTTTTCCTATGGAGACTCTTAGTTCGTCTTATTAAGTGGATGCATATTAAAGACAACACTAAGGTCTTGATTGATGAGACGCAAAAACGTCATGCTAAGCGTGAGCGTCAAAAAGCTCAAAGACTTGAGCAGGAAAGACGTCGCCAGGAAGAGCTAGAAGAACGTGAATACCTTCGTGAAACAGAACGTCAAAAGGAACTCATGATTGTTGAAGCTAGCCTTAGTCAGGAAGCAGAGCGTGAGAGCCTTTCAACTAGCCTTGCTTTAGAGCAAGCAGGTGCCTCAAGTCAATCTGCTAGTGAAGACTTGGTCGAAGAAAGCCAGTCAACTTCAGAGTCAGAAGTGATGTCTGAATCAGCAAAGTCTGAAAAATAGAACAAGATAAATTGCAAGAATAAGTGCAACATTTAGTCAAACTCATCCTCTAGAGCTTCA
>NZ_LSIW01000006.1:0-237 GCF_001556435.1 Streptococcus sp. CCH5-D3 | reverse complement strand
CAAGTTCCTTGAGTTTATCAGCTCAACAGAGTGTTTCAAAATCACAAAGTCAATCAGCCTCAGCGAGTGCGTCTTTGAGTGCCGTGAAATCGGAGAGCGTTTCAAGTTCCTTGAGTGAGTCTTTGAAGACGAGTGTCTCACAAAGTGAGTCAGTCTCAACAAGTACATCTTTGAGTGGCGTGAAATCGGAGAGCGTTTCAAGTTCTTTGAGTGAATCCTTGAAGACAAGCGTCTCAC
>NZ_LSIW01000059.1:0-233 GCF_001556435.1 Streptococcus sp. CCH5-D3 | reverse complement strand
ACTGATGCTGCCCCAAATGAATATTTACGAATGGAAAAACGTTGTTGTTCGTGTAAAAATTTTTCTCGTTTCATATCAATTATTCTCTCTATAGAATTGATGTTACTGTTTGATTGTAACACTCAGTGACAAATATTACAAGTATTTTACAGAATATTACTGAATATTTCTCACTTGTCCATTAGTATACCAAATTTATTTGACTTGTTCACACCTAAATCATAAACTGTCCA